>DASTBJ010000638.1:0-3624 GCA_035712125.1 Terriglobia bacterium | reverse complement strand
AAGATCCAGTTGCGGCGGTGCCAGTAGCGCAGGCGCAATCGCCATTTGAAGAACCCTCCGGCGAGACAATTCCAGGCTCATCTGTTCCTCCAGTCGACGAAGGTTGTGGTAGTCCCGTATCTGATGTTGCGGCAGGTTACCTCAATCGGGTGTCTCAGACAATCGCGACCGGGTTCTCGAGTTTGCCGATCCCCGAAATCGTGATGTGCACCGAGTCGCTGGCTTCAAGTGTGAAGGAGTCTGGCGGGACAATTCCCGCTCCGGTCAGGAGCACAGCGCCCTCTGGAAATTGCTGGGAACGGAAGAGGTATTCAACGAGTTCCTCGAATCGACGTTTGATGTTTGCAAGCAGGGTCTCGCCAGTGAATACCGGTTCACCTGCTCGACGAATCTCGAGTTGGATGCTCCATTGGCGCGCCTCGTCTTCGTTAACTCCAATAACGATCCATGGACCGATAGCGCAGGAGTTTGTGTAGATTTTCGCCTGCGGAAGATAGAGCAGATTCTCGCCTTCGATGTCGCGCGAACTCATGTCGTTTCCGATAGTGAAGCCGACAATCATTCCCGCAGAGTTGATGACGAGTGCCAGTTCCGGTTCCGGTACGTTCCAGCGGGCATCTCTTCGAATGCCGACAGGTTCACCGGGAGAAACGACTTTCTGCGGAAGCGACTTGAAGAAGATCTCAGGGCGCACCGCGTCGTAGACGTGATCGTAGGCGCTCGCGCTGAACTCGGATTCCACCATGCGCGCTTCCTTGCTTCGAAGATAGGTCACGCCTGCGGCCCACACTTCCTGGGATTCGACGGGCGTGAGTATGCGGACACGACCCAGTGCATGTTGCGCGAGGCCGGCACGGCTTATTCGCTCAAGTTCTTTTGTTGGGTCTGATCGTTCGAACAGATCTTTCATCCAACGCACTCCTGCACCAGAGAGGTCCAAGACGGTTTCATCGTTCGTGATCAGACCAATGTGGATTTCGGAAGCGGAAGCGACTTTAAATCGGCACAGTTTCATTGAAGACATGGCGAGGAAGTCTACCGCGTATATAATGCGCCGCCAAACCGTAAGCGCGGTTACGACCGCGGACGGTTTCTCGGATCACTATTGTGCGCGGTCGTGGACCGCGCCTACAGTACAGCCTTAGCGAAGGAGGTTGAATATGAAGATAGCTCGGAGGACCTTCACAAAATCACTGGGGGTCGCAGCCGCAATGCTGGCGTTGCCTTCATGGGCAACAAAGGCAAATGCCGCCCGGCTGCCGGTTAATCGTGTCACCAGGATTCGCACATTCTATCCGCCGAACTACAACGCGAACGGCCCACAGGCGTTTCCCCAGAGCAACATGATCGTGCTCGTCGATACCGAGGCCGGCCTTACGGGTATCGGACAGGGCGGCTCGCCGGACACGGTGCGCAATATGGCGCGTAGCGTTATCGGCAAGAATGCGTTCGAGACCGAATTCATCTGGCAACACGGATTCATGGATGGGTTCTACTCTCCAGGCAAGGAACGGCTGCACGCCCTCGGTGCGATCGACCTCGCTCTTTGGGACATCAAGGGCAAGGCATTGAAGGCACCGCTCTACGAACTCTTCGGAGGCAAGGCTCGCCAGCACATCGAACTGTACGCAACGAACGGGGTGCCGCCGGGGCTGATTCCGCAGAATCAACTGCAAGGCATGAGCCTCAAGGAACGCGCGGCTGCCACGATGGCTGCGGGCTATCGCGTGTATCGTGTCGATAGCGCTATTACGCCGACGGTCCCAGGTGCCGGTCCACGTGGGGGCGGAGGCGCCGGTGCACGCGGTGCCGCGGCCGCAGGACCGGTTGGAGTCACCGGAAGTCGCGGCACATTCAACTCGCGGTCGCGCATCCGACTGATTGGCGAAGCCGCCGCGCAGATTCGCGATGGCATCGGGCCTGACGGCGACTGGATGATTGATTTGCACCAGAGTTTCGATTTTCATGAAGCGGTCGAAGTCTGCAACCTGATCGCGCCCACGCGGCCCTTCTGCGTCGAGGATCCGCTTCGCGAAGAACAGTTCCGCACACAGATTCCCAAACTTCGACTGATGACTTCCGTTCCCCTGGCGCCCGGGGAAGAGTGGGGTACGCGGGCGGAATTCAGTCCGCTGGTCGAACAACGGGACATTGACTTTGCGCGCGCATCACTGCCCAACGTTGGTGGCATTACCGAGATGCTGAAGATCATGGCGCTGTGCGACCTGCACAAAGTTGGAATTGTGCCGCACTTTACTGGCCCGATCGCGACCGCCGGCCATATGCAGACGATGATGGCATTTCCCGGTCAGGTACTTATGGAATTCAATCTGCACGATCGGCCTGTCCCATACTTGCCTGAGTTCCTCGACTTCCGGAATGGCAAGGTTTGGCCCAATGATCGGCCGGGACTTGGGGTGACGATCGATGAAAAGCTACTGACGCCCATTGAGACACTGACACAAGGGGCGTCCGGCCCGACCTATCTGCGTCCGGACGGATCTCCGACGCACTGGTGATGATTAGATGAACTGGCAACAACTCTACGATCCGTTCAATAACCGGCTGCTTTCCACGGCGATCTCGGCTTTACCGGTGCTGACCCTGTTCTTCGTTTTGGTGGCGATGAAGAAACGTGTCTGGATTTCCGCTTTGAGCGGCCTGGTCGTGGCCGTTTGCCTAGCGTTGCTGGTTTTCAAGATGCCTGCCGAGTTGGTGGGCACGGCGGCAGGACACGGAGTCATTTTCGGATTATTGCGCATCGCGTGGATCGTTGTCGGCTCGATCTTCCTGTATAACGTTGCGTCCGAGACAGGACAGTTTCAGGTAATGAAGGATTCTATCGCGGGCTTGTCTTCCGATAAGCGTCTGCAGCTTGTCCTGATTGCGTTCTGCTTTGGTGCATTTTTGGAGGGCACAGGCGGAGGCGGGGCGCCGGTAGCGATAGCCGGAGCATTCCTGATGGGCCTGGGCTTTAGCCCGTTTCAATCTGCCACACTTTGTTTGATCGCGAACACGGCGCCGGTCGCGTGGGGCGGTGTCGGTAATCCGATTCGTACGTTGGCTGGAGTGACGGGACTGCCTGAAGCGCAATTCAGCGCGATGGCCGGCCGCATTCTGCCTCCGCTCTCTCTGATCCTGCCGTTTTGGTTGGTTCGCACTATGGTTGGATGGCGGGAAACTTTTCAGGTCTGGCCCGCGTTGTTCGTCAGCGGACTGTCGTTCGCCGGAATCCAGTTTTATTGGTCCAACTACCAGGACATCGGTTTGGTGGATGTCGTATCAGCCGTCTTTTCACTCCTGGCGACAGTCGTGTTTTTGAAGTTCTGGAAACCGGCAACAGTGATTCCCGTCAGCGGTCAACTGGCAACTTCAGCCAGGCGGCATTCGGCAGTCGCAGTATTGAAGGGGTGGTCGCCTTTCATTGTTGCCTCCATCCTGATCTTCGTCACCGGCTTGCCGTCTATGGGCAAGTATTTGAACTTCGACTTTCTCAGAATGCCGATGCCCTATCTTCACAATGCGGTGTTGAGAATGCCGCCCGTGGCCCCGCAGCCGACGCCGGAGGATGCGACAGTCAACCTGAACTTTTTGGGAATACCCGGCACTGTTGTCTTCGTCGCC
>DASTBJ010000637.1:0-3484 GCA_035712125.1 Terriglobia bacterium | reverse complement strand
AGGATTCGGGATTCATGGCGACAATGATTCCGCAGTCCAGGATGTAGAGCCGCACGGAAGGTGGCGACGCAGGCCTCTGTTGTGCGAAGAGCGTACTTGCCAGCGCGAGAACGAAAAGAATAGTTCGCATGAATCTTCTCCTTGTTTCAGTCAACAATCATGCTTCCCCGGTTTGCAGGAGATTATATGTGACGTCAGGCACTCCTTGACGCATTCGAAACGCCCTGAGTAAGATGCGCCAATCGATACACGCTACAGGCAACTCACATCTGCCCTGGAGGATTCTATGAAGACAACGTTGGCTGGATTTCTGGTGCTGGTCGCGCTGGCCCCGCTGCCCCTGCTGGCCCACCACTCGTTCGCAGCCGAGTTTGACTCGACTAAGCCGGTCACTGTCAAAGGTGCGGTGACCAAAGTCGAATGGACGAATCCGCACATTTGGATCTATATCGACAACAAGGATGAGAACGGCGTGGTTTCAAAGTGGGAGTGTGAAATGGGAAGTCCCAACAGCCTGATGCGGCAGGGATGGCGAAGCGATTCTCTCAAGCAGGGCGACCAGGTCACGATCGAAGGGACCCGAGCCAAGAATGGCAGCAATACCTGCAACGCTCGAACAGTCAGACTGGCCGATGGAACCCGCCTGTTCGCCGGATCATCCGAAGGCGCTCGGCCATGACTTTGAAATCAATTTGGGGTGTGGTCGCGTTTGCAGCCATCTTCGCCCACACCGCGGCGGCCCAGTGGCTACAGCTGCAGGTTCCAGGCACGCCACGCAGCCCTGACGGGACGCCTAACCTTCGTGCTCCGGCGCCCCGAACTGCAGATGGAAAACCCGACCTCTCCGGTGTCTGGCGTGCACGAGACGGCAGGCATATCGCAAACCTCGCGGGCGCTGAAGGGATCACGGCGCCGTTCGCGCCGTGGGCTGAGGCGCTTTATAAGGAGCGCCGCGAGAACAACGGGTTGGATCGCCCGTCAGGCAAATGCCTGCCGAAGAGCGTGCCGGATGCGATGACGCTGCCGCCCTATCCGTTCAAGATTGTCCAGACCCCGACGGTGACCGTTATGCTGTTCGAGATTTTCGTCAGTTATCGGCAGATCCATACCGACGGACGCGCGCTTCCCAGGGAACGACAGCCGTCATGGTATGGGTATTCGATTGGGCGCTGGGAACAGGACACCCTCGTTGTCGAAACGGTGGGCATCACGGACCGCCATTGGCTTGATGACAGCGGCTATCCTCACTCTGACGCACTTAAGATCACCGAACGCATCCGCCGCAGCGACTTCGGACGTATGGATATCGAATTCACCTTCGATGACCCCAAGGCATACACAAAGCCATGGACCGCTAAGGTCGCATTCGAGTTAATGCCCGACACGGAATTGCTGGAATACGTCTGTGAGAACGAGCGGGACGCACCACACATGGTGGGTAAATGAGAAGATCGGCCAGGCGTATCTGAAGCCGGGTGACGAAATCGTCGCGACCATCGACGGAATTGGCACATTGTCGATTCCGGTTGTCGCGGGTCCTCAACCACCGGCCGGCATGGGCTCGTCCCTGCCACCCGTGAATACGTACCGGCGATGACTCGCAAAAGAACTGTCACTCAGGCACTCCGCAGCAGCACACCGATCGCGAACGTAGTTGCGATCAGCGGATCGTCCTCTTTAACCAGCGGGTTGGAGTTTCGAAAACTACCGTCTTCAGCTTGTTCAGGAAGCGCTATCGCGAGGTCGGGCAGAGCGCGTGTAATGACGCCCGCGTAGTAAAACCGCAATCCCGACGCCCAGGACTCGCGCGGGCCGGGATCAAAACCTGGAGCGCGATCCGGCTGATGCCGGTCGCGCAGCCATTTCACGGCACGGGCAATGCGGCTATCCGTATCCGGCACACCGGCTGCGCGCAGAGCCAGAATGCCGTCTGCGGTAGCCGTCCCATAGCTTTTGAAGCCGCCGTCGACCTCACCTGCCTTGTTTATGTCCGCGTTGACCGCGGAAAAGTAGAACCCGCCGTCAGCATTCTGCGAACGCGCCAGATACGTTAGTGAACGGGAGATCGCGGGATCGTCCGGCGGTACACCTGCGGCGCGAAGCGCTTCCAGCACGCACCGAGTCATCGACAGATCGACGTGACCGGCTTCAGGCGGCCTGAGGATGGGACCACCCATGCCCCAGGCTCCAAACGCCGCGTCGCTTTCCTTCCAGCCGTTGGCTTCGGCGTACTGTTGGGAACGAAGCTGCGCGACCATAGGCTGAATCTCCTCCTGCCAATTGCCGAGGCGAGCCTTCGAGAAGGCGATCACGGCGAGCGATGTCGCATAGTTGGGATAGTCCGCAACCGTTTCATCCATCAGGCCGAGCGCACCGTTGGCATCAGTATTCTTCCTGATGAAGGCGAATGCGCGTTCCACGGCAGACTGAGGTCGAGGCGCCACCGAAGCCGGCACATCGAGGAGCATCGAAAGCGCGAACGGCGTCAACGATTGGCCAGAACGCAGCAGGCCGTATGTCGCGCTGTGGAACCCGCCGTCATCGGCCTGCTGCCCCCAGAGGTAGTCGACAGCTCTGCTTAACGGAGTCCGCGCGGACAGCCGCGCGCAACCTGCCAGACCTGCTGCGAGACAGATAAAAACGCGCCGGTCAAATCGCATGGTCGACAGCGAGGTTCAGGATTGCTGCACTGGTCACAGCAACACGTCCGGTTATGCAGTGATGTCCGGCCCAGGTGCCGTCATTGTTCTGCAGGTTCACAAGTTTCTGGACAATCTGAGAGTGCCATTGTTTCCATTGTGGCCCACCACTGCGTTGAAGACTGTCGCTCACGTTGAGATAGGAAAAGAATTCTTCACCGCCCATGGAGCCGAAACCCGCGACGAACGAGCTGTCGCTGAGCTGCGACTGGATCCTGGAGATTGAAGCGGCATTTTTCTGTCGGTCTTCGGGAGTTCGGCTTAACTGCTCCAGCGCCTGCGCGCTTTGATACAGAGCAACACCGGCAGATGCATCGCGCGCCGACAAGGCCACTCCATCCCCTCCGCCGATGGTTTGCCCAGGCGAGTTCAAAGCCATCACCGTGTAGTCCTCGGCGCGACGCATGACGCGGTCCTCCACCTTTACGCCCTTTTGACTGGCTTCGAACAGGCTGCGCGACGCCATCGAAGTCCCAAGTATTGGAGCCCAGCCCCCCGAGATGTTCCAGCTGCCATCCCGCTGTTGATTGCGTTCGATTTTCGAAACGCACTTCTCCAGCCCTTTACGCACGCGCGCATTCAATGCCGGCGAGAGTGTACCGTCAATCTTCGCCAGAAGCATCGACGTAAGGAACGTATCAATATACGGACCAAGCTTGCGCTGGATCTGTGTCCCCTGTACGTCGGTGATGGCAAGGCCGTTGTCCGCGCTGGCCTCGACTCTTTTTAGAATGAAGTCGAGAGCGCGCTCCACATTCTTGCTGTATCGGGGACCAGCTTCGAGC
>DASTBJ010000636.1:0-7461 GCA_035712125.1 Terriglobia bacterium | reverse complement strand
CTCAACGCATAGGGAACATCATGCGCATTGACAGCGTTCAGCAGGTCATAACGCCTTGCCAAACCGACGATTCCTACCGTGACGTCCGCGAGAAGATTCCGCAAAAGTTCACTAAAGGCCGCCTGCACGATGAACTCCCTGCCGAGACGGATCCGGAGCGCAGCGAGGTGGATACTCCTTGCATCGACAATGTGCCACGGAATGCTTCGGATGCCGCCCAGTTGAAACGCCGCGGTGTGGTATTGCGATATCGAATTCGAAGAGTCCACAGCGGTAGCGGCAACGATGCCAAACGACGCGCCAACCTGAGCAAACCCGCCGACAAGGCGGGAACCTGCGGGAGACGGCTGTAGACGCACCTTCGGCCAAAATTCTTTCACAGCAGGCTCGTTGAAAGCATGGCTGCGGACGAAGTAACGGTTGCTCGCTACGGCGAGATCCGACGGGGACAGGTAATAGGCGTAGATCCAGCCCGTGAGCGTTGTCTTCAGGAAGGGATGAAGTTCACCGATCAGGTCGTCCGCCAGCCTGGCGACGTTTTTTGGCGAAGGTTTCTTTTCCTCGAGTTCCTTTTTCAGTTTCCGAGTGACGCTTGCGAGTTCCGGCGGCCGGCCAATGAGAATGCTGTCGGCAAAGTCGTTCGGCAGTCTTTCTGACGCCGTGGGAACGATCTCAACAATACTCCCCAGATTGCTTTCAATCTGCGTCAGCGATTGCGGGTCGATGCCTCGCGTCAGCTGAAGTGCGGCCCGATACGTTCGAAGAAGGCTTTCAAGAGGCACAATCCCCTGAAGCTCCAGTACTTCACGCATGCGCCGTTTGTTCGCATCAGCAAGGTTCACAGATCGGACTGCACCCTGAAATGTGAATTGCCTCGACACATCCGGCCCGGCAAAGGCGGTGGCGAGTCGGTCGTCCGCATTCTCTTCAGAAGCGCCTCGAATTTCTCGAAGAATGTGTTCGACGGAATCGAACGCCACCGAAGCAGCCTGGCGCGGAACTTTGATGCGGGCGAAGTCGAGGCACACCATTTCAAACAACTCCGCCGCCTTCGGTTCCGAGAGGGCACCTGCGCCCTGCAGAAGAGTTACAAGTTTTAAGAGGGAATCAAATTCTCCCAACGCGGTTTCGAGTTCGATTCCCTTGAGGCTCTCCAGTACACGCGCTGCCAGAAAGAAGGACATCGTCTGCTGGCCGGTCAGCTCGGGGAGCTCTGCAAAATACGGGTACACGGCCTCGTACTTCGCATAATTCTGCGCGAGCACCAGGGCCATCGTTTCATCCATGGGCTCACGGCGATGAGCTTCAATCGCAACTACCGCAAGAAAGTTTTGGATGCGCCGAAACTTTCGGTGCATCTCGTTGTCATATTCGCGCTCGAGTAAATCCAGGAGAATTTCATCTTCCGCATCGGGCGTGCGAAGGGTCCTGGCACGTTGAAGGAGCTTCTGAATATCGTCGAGATTTTCGGAGCCATTCTTCGCCACCATCCACACGCGCTCGCTTCCGGGAAACCGCACATTGCCCTGCGCATCCAGGGGAAGCTCGTGCGCCAGCCGGGCGAACTGATCGTCTTTCTTCATGAACATGCCGCTGTCGACGTTTCGTTCATCCGAGAATGGGAAGACGTTGTAGAACCGGGCCAGTCGAGAGGCGTTACGTGTAAAGAAACGCTGGTTCGGGGGCGGCAAAACAGCGAGTGCGTGATAGTACGCAAAGAGCTTGCCGCCGTCCTTTCTGGTCAGGTTCCTGATGAACGCGCGAATCTGTGACGGATCTGCCTCCACCAGCTTTGTCCATGCATCGCTGGCTTCCATCCCGCCCGGTAGAACCAGCCGGCCGTTCTCGATCGAGATGCCGGCGCCATAGAAAGACAGCTGCCTCGCACGATCCAACAGTTCTTCTGCTGGAGTGACACTGAGGATAGCGCGGCGTGTCTCGTCGCTCATGCTGGCGAGGGCCACGTAAAGCCCGGTGACGCGCGGGTTGTAAATCATCTCTTCCAGCAGTCCCCTGGAGACGTCCTTTTTCGCAGCCAACTTTTCCCAAAACGGGAGATCGATGAGCACAGGCACCTGCTCGTGTCTAAGGCGTAGAACGAAAGGCTTCCCGGATTCGAGAGTCAGCTTCATGTCCGCTTCATCGATGCCCGCCGCTGAGACGAATTGCTGGCGTTCGCCGTTTTCTGCGCCGGGAGCCAATTCGATCAGCAGGCTGCCATTGGGAAATCTTCGAAGCTGCCAGCCGAGCAGGGCGAGAATCTTTGCGGACCGATCGATCTCCGCGGGATTCCCGGAATCCAGCCGGATTTCAGTGTGATCGCTGTCGGGAGTACCGTAGGACATGAGTGTTCGCATGACATCGAAGTACCGCTTGAGCCTGTCTTCGAAAAGCCGTTTTTCCTGCAGACCAATATTGCTCCGCCTGAGAATGGCCCGTGCATACTCCGCCATGAAGCGCGGCGCCGGCGCAGAAGGATCCATCTGGGCAATCTGAGCAAGAGTCGACGTGCCACCGGGAATGCGCAGGCCCGACCCTGCCGGAATAGCCGCGGAACGTGCACGCAATAGTCTTGAGAAACGGGAGTTTGGCCCGAGCAGGGCCGACATGCGTTGTGCCCGCTCGAGGTCTCCGTCGCGAAGCGCGACGACGACGCCACGCTCCAGGGCCTGGGCCACCGCCGACGGTGTTGCCCCGCTTTGCCGCAGCGCGTCCGTCCAACGTTCGTAGGCTTCACCGGAATGATCGCCAAACGCGTCGCTGATCCGCGCGAGATGGCCCAGAACTGTCGCATCCTGAGGCTCGGCCTCCGCAGCGGCCCGGACCCTTTCTCTGAGTTCGAAGATCTTGCCCTCGCGTTCAAGAGCATCGAGTTCCGCTATGGATATTCGAGTGGCAGGGAGATCCTGAAAGCGTCCCGCCAGAGACCCCGGTGATAGAAGCGTGATCACGAGACAGCACGAGGCCGCAGCACGAACCGATTTCACGGGCGGATAGTCATGCCAGAGGTATTTCCGCAATAAAACGAGTTTCAAAAACATACGACGTTGAGAGCCTCATAATCACTAGCGAGAAAACCGGCGAAAAGCACTCACAACAGAGAAGGGGGGCACAACTGTCCAAAGAGTCGCGTCACGCCCTCCCGAGTCAGGAGGGCAGCGCCGCCTTCGGCGGTGCGAGGGGAGGTTCACCTTCCGGCTTGATTGCTGAAATCTCCCTCTTTACGACCAACTCTTAGTCGCGCTCGACTTCCATGCTGCTGGATACGGAGTTGTTGAACGCGGAGATTCGTTGCTCAGGCGTTTCGCACCAAGCCAAATCTCGGTGCAACTGTCGAAGAATCCCTCAGAGGGTGCTTCGTGTCGACTTTCTCAATCATGGTGCGTCGCCACTTTCTGACCAACGCAAATCGTTCAGAAGGCGATTCATAGACTTGAAAGCAAATCGAGCCGCAGTTTCCGGAGGTACCCTCAACCTGTTGCAACTCGGTCTTCGGACGGTCTAATCCAGCGTCTTGGCGACGCGGAACCCGAGGTAGTTGCGACCCCTGCGTGTTGCCGGATACGGAGCGCCGCGCCGCGCGGACCGCTGCATGTAGGGATTGCTGAGGAACGTTCCGTCACGGAACACGCGAACGCCGCAGTCGCCTTCCTTGTTCGCCGACCCATCGGCCGGTGCATGAGCACGATCGGCTTCATAGCAGTCCTCGACCCATTCGAAGACATTGCCGTTCATATCGTGCAGGCCAAACGCATTGGCCGGAAACGACGCGACCGGAGCCGTCTGATCCACCCACACGTCCCGGCCTTCGGCTTTGCCTCCCAGCCCGGGACCAACAATCCCGAAGTTGCCGTAGTTGTGATCGAGTTTCGCGCCCCAGGGATAGGCCGTCGTCGTGCCGGCGCGGGACGCGTATTCCCATTCGGCGTCGGAAGGCAGCCGGTAGGCGTCGTCTTCTCCGGTCTTCCAGTTCAGCCAACCGACAAACGTTTGCGCATCGAACCAGCTCACGCCGACAACGGGCCGCGTCCCGCGCCCATAGTCTTTGTAGTTCGTGTTCGGCTGTCCGTTTTCGAGCGTGCGCAGCGCGTTCTCGATAGCAACGCCATCACACCAGCGGTCGCGGACACAAGCTTCCCATTGATCCCATGTCACCTCGGTGCGGCCGATTGCAAAGGCGCGGGCGATCGACTGGCGATGAAGGCGCTCGTTTTCGCGGCGCTCCGGCTCATCCGCCGGCGAGCCCATCATGAACGTCCCTGCAGGGAGGACGACCATTTCCGGACAGTTGCGGCATTCCTTGAATTTTTCTCCTGCTTTCAATTTCGCCTGTGAAGTCGGCGGTCTCTGCGCCTGTGTGGAATAAAGAGTTGCGGTCGTAGCGACGAGCGCCGCGATGATGGCTGCAATCCTGAGTTGTGTCATGGGTTCCTCCCGGGCGCCGGGAGGTCGCTGGACGCGACGCGTCGCTTGAACCTCCAGCGTCCATTCTCGCGGATCAGCGTATCGTCGTATCGACCGGCCTGCGAAATGACCGGCTTTCCGTCGGCGCCGGGCACGACGAAGGTCCAGCGCGACCATGCTGTGGCGTTGTCGCCTTTCACATCGATCTCGAAACTCGAAAGGATGTGGTACGAGTTGTTTCGATTGGGACCCGTACCCAGGTTCTTCTCCATAAAGGCCAGTATCCCTGTGGGTCCTTGCGCCGAACCGAATCCGCCGACCCATTCGCCGTCCTTCGCGAAGAGACGAGAATAAGCGGGCAGGTCGCGCGCATCGAGGAATCGTCCATAGTCCAGCAGAAGGGTGCGGATTTCCTCGATGTCTTCGAGTCTTTGAAGGCGTGCGGCAATCGACGCGTCGTTCTGGCCGGATCGAGGCGCCTGAGCCGCCTGAGCCGCCTGAGCCGCCTGAGCCGCGAGGACGCTTGCCATAAAGAGCAGTGCTGCGATCTTCATCGGAATGCTCCTTGAAACCGCGGACGGCCTTCACATAACTCGGAGACCGCCCCCAGGTTTTGCTGACTACTGCCGCTGGCCTCGGCCAGCGGGAGCGGCGCCGCCTGCCGGAGGCGCTGCGGGAGCCGCACCGGGAGTGACCCTCGCACAATCCGGAGCATTACCCTGTCCGGCGATCGTACCGAAGTCCCAATGTTCGTCGGCCTTGCCATCAACGAACCGCCACATATCAAACCAGGTCGTGGTGTAGGTTTTCCCCGGCGCGCGAGGATCCGAACATTCGCGAAGGATCGCTACAGTGACATAGTCGCCTTCGGCAACGACCGAGACAACCTTCGTCGCCCACGCGTTTCGCGCTGGAACGGGCTTCGGCGCTCCGCGACCGCCGAAGAAAGTCATGACTGTTTGCCGGCCATCCGCACAGCAGGGGTTGTGCTGAATGTACCTCTCCGTGAGCCATTTCGGTGCTTCATCCCAGCGACCCGCTTCGAGAAGATCTCGTATGATGTGCATCGCGGCCTGTTTGTTGGTGTGCAGCTTGGGATCCTTGCTGGTGAATAGGGACTCCGGATCGTTCGAGCCGGTGACTGGAGTCTGTGCCGCCAGCAGCCCAACTCCCATAACAGCAAAAACCAATGCCAGACCAATGACCGTAAGACGTTTCTTCATGGACGCTCCTCTATCTAATGGTTTGTATAAAACGAAATCCCCATCTGTCGCGCAAGGCTATCACCTTACCAGGAAGGCTGAAACACAAGAAGTGTCCAACCCCCGCGTGACACTGAACGGGTGTGCCGCATTCCAAGCCGCACGTAGATCTGTCGCACCTCCGATTCGAGCGAAGCGGAAATCCCCGACAGGATAAGGCAACCGCCGCTCTCCACACGACGAACAAGGACGGGCGCCATCTCGATAAGAGGAGCGGCGAGGATGTTCGCGACAACCAGGGGCCACGCGCCGCTCACTGCATCCGGCCCCCCGAGCACGAGCTGCAGCCGATGCGACACGTCATTTAGCGAGGCATTCCTCGCCGCGACTTCCAGTGCGCATGCATCGATGTCCAAACCGACCGCTTGGGGTACGCCCATTATCAGCGTCGTTAGCGCCAGGATCCCTGATCCTGTGCCGACATCCAGGATGCTGTGAGGAATGGCGATGCTCATTCTCTCTTGAAGGACCTCGCCGCAGAGTGCTGTCGTGGGATGATGTCCACTTCCAAAGACCGTGGAATCCGTGAGTCGAAGCAGCGCACTGGCGATGCGAACCGGTCGCTGCGTCAGCAGCCATACCGATCCGTTGTCCCGGCTGACCGCCGGCGAAACGTTGAAGTGGGTTGTCCCAAGCGCAATGGCCAGCAGGTCACGCGTTACGCTGTCGGGCAGGATCGCTGCCAGCCCATTATTTGCCGGCTCGATGTCGAGCGCACCCAGCTCTACAAGCAAGTCCAGCGCGTCGGATGGTGGAGATGAAATGTCGATGCGGTAGGGCACCGCGCAGTGTAACGGAAAAGAATTAGGGACAGAGAGCAATTTCGCGCCGCGAAATTGCTCTCTGTCCCTAATTGCGCTGTCTCTTCTGTCCGATTCCTGAACAGTCAGGCAGCCTGGACGGGCGGAGCTTCCGCGATCTCGCGGATTGTTTCGCCGGCCGTGCTTTCATCGCCCCGTTTTGCCAGATCCCCGATGGAAATCACACCGGACAGCCGTTTGTTTCGATCGAGGATCAGTACGCGTCGTATTTCCTGCTTCGACATGTACTCGGCGATTTCGTCGGCCGATTGATCCTCGAAGCACCAGAATACGGAGGGCGTCAAAACCTCCTGAGCCGTACATTTCTTGATATCCTTTCCCTCGGCGACAACGCGAAGGACGATATCTCGATCCGTGATGGTTCCGATGAGGCGATCTTTCTCACAAACCGGCAAAAATCCGACATCCAGACGCTTCATCGTGCGAGCGGCCTCCTCCAGAGGCATTCCGGGAGCAATACATTCAACATTTCTGGTCATTAAGTCTTTCGCGTTCATGGACACCTCCATTCTCGGTCCCGTTGCACTTCGAACGCCTTTGTGGAGTGGCGATCCTCAATGAACGATGTTTTCGACCTCCCGGATTGGCCCCACCTTCTAAAGGTTACGGTACGTCTTGTTGTGGCTGCGTTTTTGGGCGGGCTTCTCGGACTCCAAAGAGAGCGCGAAGGCAAGGCTGCAGGGCTTCGAACCCACATGTTGGTAGCCCTCGGCGCCGCGCTATTCACCATTGCGCCTCTCGAAGTGGGGATGAGTTCCGATAACCTGAGCCGTGTGATTCAGGGGGTTGCGACTGGTGTCGGGTTTCTCGGCGCCGGGACAATCTTGAAAAAGCGAGACGAACAGGAAATCTACGGCCTTACAACTGCGGCTGGTGTCTGGCTGACGGCGGCCGTCGGGATTTCCGTTGGGATGGGCCAGTTGTGGATTCCGGCGATAGGCGTTGTCCTTGCGCTAATCATCCTTTCCGCGCTG
>DASTBJ010000635.1:0-2510 GCA_035712125.1 Terriglobia bacterium | reverse complement strand
TGGTTGGCAAGATGGTGCTCCCGTTTCTCGGCGGAAGTGCCTCGGCGTGGACAACCGCCGTGTTGTTTTTCCAATTGATGCTGCTCGGCGGGTACTTCTATGCCGATCGATTAGTTCGAATCCGCAGTCTTCCGACGCAGGGGATCATCCATATCCTGTTGATGGTCGCTGCGGTCGCCTTCCTGCCCGTTCGGTTCGGCGCAGATAGCCTTGTTGACGACACCTACGATCATCCTGCGTTGTGGGAACTACTGGGCCTGTTTAAATCCGCCGGCGTTCCATACTTCGTGATTTGCACGACGGCGCCGTTGTTGCAGAGCTGGTTTGGCAAGGCCGACGATGTCTCAGGTCGTGACCCCTTTTACCTTTATGCAGCGAGCAACACGGGAAGTCTGCTGGCCCTGCTTGTGTATCCGTTCCTGGTCGAGCCGGCATTCGGAGTGCGCGAGCAGAGCCTGTACTGGACGGGAGGCTACGTCGTCCTCATCGTCTTATCGGCCGTGATGAGTATTGTGTTGTTGAGGGCTCAAGAGAGAGACGTCCACGTTTCGGAGCCTGAGACAGTTTCCCGTCCGGATCCGAAGACACGAGTCGGTTGGATCGCTGCTGCGTTCGTACCGTCCGGACTGATGCTGGCCGTCACGACTCACATCTCAATCAATCTGGTTCCGATGCCCCTGGTCTGGACATTGCCTCTGGCGGTCTACCTCGTCACTTTCATCGTTGCGTTTAGTCAGAGAATTCGCGTGTCATCTCAACGCGTGGCGCAACTGTCGTTGCCTGTGATTGTATTGTTTTGTCCGGTAGTAGGTCTCCGGGTTCCTGTTGTTTTGGCGATCGACATGGTTCTTCTCGCTATCCATCTGGCGTTGCTGTTCGCCGGTGGTCTCCTGTGTCATACGGCGTTGGCGGAACGCCGGCCGGATCGGCGTTATCTGACGGAATACTATCTATACATCGCCTTCGGCGGAGCCTTAGGAGGTGTCTTCGCCGCGGTTGTCGCACCGATGGCATTCACAAGCATCCTCGAGTATCCATTGCTCCTCGCTTCCACCATTTTCTTTCGGCACGGTTTCGGCAGGTTGCGCTGGATTATCGCCTCTGCGCTGGCATGCCTGATTCTGGGGTATGCCTTGTACCTTCCGGCTGTGCTCGGTGAAAAGGGGGATGCGGTGTATGCCACTCGCAATTTCTTCGGAGTCAAACGAGTTATCGATACGTCCGCCGAAAGAAAACTGCTTCACGGGGATACGTTGCACGGAGTCGAGAACCGCGACACCGCACGCGCTGGTGAGCCGACTATTTACTATCGCCGCGACGGTCCTCTTGGCGACGTCATGGAGATGATGCGCGATCGTCCGGATCAGCATGCCGGTGTTGTCGGTCTGGGCGCGGGTGCGATTGCGGCCTATGCCGGCCCTGATCGCCACGTGACATTTTTTGAAGTGGATCCCGACGTCGAATCGATCGCGGTGACGTACTTCACATTCCTGAATCGATGTGGTGGGCATTGCACGGTAGCTTCGGGTGATGGCCGATTAGAGATCGCACGTTCTCCGGAAGAGGAGTTTGACCTGATCGTACTCGATGCCTTCAGCTCAGATGTTATACCCCCGCACCTGGTCTCTCGCGAAGCGCTGGACGTGTATCTGTCCAGATTGAAGCCCCATGGTGTGCTTCTGTTTCACGCGTCGAATCGGTATCTGCGAGTGAAGGATCTCCTGAGTGCGCTCGTTGTCGACGCCGGCCTTCCGTCGCTCCTGCGTGACGACAGGCGGCAAGACGCCGTAGGTGGGAGCGATTCGATATGGCTCGCTGCCGCGAAATCCCGTGAGGCGTTGGGCACACTATCGTCGCTGAGGACGTGGACAGCGGTTGCGCGTCCACCTGAGGTGCGGGTCTGGACCGATGACTATTCCAGTCTCGTGAATTTGCTGCAGTGGGAGCCTGAGCTGCGCTAGTCAGACCTTACCGTACTGGGAGACGAAGTAATCGTACGCGTATCGGGTGATGTCGGCGATCACACGCTCGCGGACGGCAGTTGTGGCCTTCGTGTTACGCATGAAGACCGTAATGGTCATGTGGCCGGCGCCATAAGGAAGAAACACTATTCCCGTATCGTTAATCGAGCCACTGATGGTTCCGCTCTTGTGAGCGACCTCGGTGCCCTTGGGCAAGAGGCCGGGAATGCGTGCCGTTCCGGTCTGGCATTCCTTGAGGATGTTGATGATCTCAAACGAAGCTACATGATCAACGATTTGACCCTTGACGAGCATTTCCAGCAGGCGATTCATATCCGCAGGCTTTGCGGTGTCCTTGTCGATCTTGTTGAATTGTTCGTCCGCTTTTAATGCGGTTCCTGAATCAATCGCATCCAACAGCTTTCGGACATGCCTGGCGGGAAGTGCGCCAAACTCCGCGTAGTCCAAACCCGACTGATCGAGAATCATTTCCAGCGTCGAACGATCCACGCGGATGGAATCCAGCCCAAGCGTTTTCATTCGCTGGGT
>DASTBJ010000634.1:0-5516 GCA_035712125.1 Terriglobia bacterium | reverse complement strand
AGCGCACGAATCTCGGTCGCGTTCTCAGCCCCAGCTGGGGGGCCACCCCTGCCTCTGGCGGGGGCCGCAGCGGGTGTACCCGTGTTGCCACTCCTGGCGCCGCCAACGAGGTCGATCGCCTTGCGGCCGTTGCTATCAACGATCTCGGTGTTGGCGCCTTTCTCCAGCAGGTAGCGGACGAGATCCGCTCTGCCCGCCTGCGCCGCCACGTGAAGTGCCGTCATGCCTTCGTTCGTGGAAGGCGAGCGGGCGATACGCATGGAGTACGTCTGCGTGCCGGTGACTTGAGTGTTCACGTCGGCGCCATGCTGAAGAAGCAAGTCCAGGAGAGCGAAACCTGCGCCACCGCCTCTTGCTCCAACTCCTCCGCGTTGGCCGCCGCCTCCGACACCGGCCGCGACCAGGAATGGCGTAACACCCATTGCGTTGATGTTGGGTGAAGCGCCCTTCTCTAGAAGGGCTCGGATCACTTCCATATCGTTCGCCATAGTCGCCCGAAGCAACGGTGTGGCTCCCAGATCCAGCAACGGCTCGCTGAAGCGTCCGGTGTAACCTCCGCGCGTGGGACGATGCATGCGGAGTTCAGCATCGGGATCCACATTCGCGGCCAGCAGAGCCTTGATGACGTCCATTACGGAATAGCGCGCGGATCGACTACGGTCCACCGTAACCCTTATGCCGCCACCGCTACTGCCACCACCTTTTCTATCGACGGCGATATAAAGAGCTGTGCGTCCGTACCAGTCCCACACTCCAGGATTGGCTCCATGATCGAGAAGGAATTTGGCGATGTCGTTGTTGTCGTTATCGAGGGCGATCATCAGCGGCGTTACGCCTTCCGGCGTAGGCGTGTTCACGTCGGCGCCTTTAGCGACCAACGCTTCGACGCAGTCGTAGCAGCCGTCGCGTGCGGCATAGAGTAAGGCTGTCAGTCCACCGAAGGGACGGTACTGCACGCGAGGCTCTTCCGCAATATGACTCGGCCAATCGTAGGAAAGGCTTTTAGGCTTGACGTCGGCGCCTTTGGAGAGAAGCAGTTTGACCATCTCGCCGGCATTTTTCTCGGCCGCCGCCGCATACATCAACGGAGTCTGTTTGTGCTCCTTCTCCACTGTGTCTACGTTCGCGCCGGCGTTGATCAACATTTGAACAATAGGCAATTCGCCGGTCTTGATCGCCAGCATCAACGCTGTCTCACCATCCAGATTGGCGCCCTCAACTCCCGCGCCGGCAGCGAGCAGCGTTTTCACCATCCGGGCATCGGTTACCTTCACGGCTTCGGCGAGCGGTGTGGCTCCGAATTCATTGGTGACATCGGCTTTCGCTTTCTTCGCGATCAGCGCGTCGAGCAATTCGTAGTCGACCTTATAGACGGCCCAGTGGATCGGACGAGTGCCGTCGGGTTGTGCTTCATTCACATCCGCGCCTGCTCGAATCCCCTCGAGCGCGGCCTTGCGATCTCCTCGTTGAATGAGACTGGCAAGAGAACCCTGCCGGGTCTGCGCCACAATCGGCAGGAGTGTTGTGATGACGCAGCAGGCGGCGAAAATGAAGCGTTTCACGTATGTCTCCAATTAATCAACGTCGGCCCCCCATCTTCCTTAGCGTCGGGCCCACCGTCCGCTTCGCTTCGGTACACCGCTTCGCGGCCTGTTTACAGGCGGACGGTTCCCCCACGCCCTAAATAACCGCCGGGTCCAGCTTATTGTGGTGAGCAAACATACCCTTGCCCGTGTCATACAGGAATTTGAACGGATCTTTCCAGGTTCGAGGCAATCCGTTCAGAACGCCGGCCTCCAGCATTTCCTTTGGACTCTCGCCTTGAAGAGTCCGTTTCCACACGCGGCTCCGAACCTCTTCCATCATGTCTCGCTCCGCTTTGAAGTCGGCTCGGGACATAACGGGACCATACGCAGGCACGATCCTGGTCTGCTCGTTACTGAGTTTGAGAATCACGTCCATCGCGTCCAGTCGGCCGCCGATCCATGCTCCAGTGAACCAATCCAGGGCCGGGTCGCGAAGCGGAGAAGCTACGTCGCCTGCTGCGAGAACATTCGACGTTTTGAAAAAGACGTAGATGTCGCCGTCAGTGTGAGCCAGAGGCAGGTGACCGTAGTCGATCTGTTCGGAACCCGCCTTGATGGTTCCTGTGGTTTGAAATGTTTCGGTTGGCCATGCCGCTTTAGGTCGAGCTTTCTCGAAACGTTCTTCGGCCGGCACCCAGTAGTCGGTCGACATCCACTGGCGAGTATGCTTGTGCGCGATGATCTTTGCACCGGCCGTCACGAACATTTCGTTGTTGCCCGTCTGATCGAGGTGATAGTGGGTGTTGAAGAGTGTTCTTACTTTTGCGTTCGCCCCCAGCGCCGCCATGACCCTGTCGCCTGATTTCGGAACTCCGCCATCTACCAACACAACCCCGTCCGTGAAGAAGAACGCCACGACATTCGCACCGCCGCCGTCTATTACGGAGAGCTTATCTGGCTGCTGCGCTGAAAGAGAGCGTGTAGTGAGTACTCCTCCCGCAACGCATATCAGAGCTTCTCTTCGATTCACTCGCCATTCCTTGTGTTGTTTGCACCGCGGAGCGGTGCAAGGAGATTAAGCAAAACCGTTAACCGGGGGTGTCGCTCGCTATGCTCGCTCAACCCCGGCTACCTTCCGGGCACCGCTCCGCGGTGCTAGATCCCCGCAATCGTGCCGGTGCTGTCGCCGAACTTGTCGCGCGGGGCTCCTGCTTTCTGCAGCAGCGTCAGGTGGAGATTCGCGATCGGCGTTCTCTCGGGCAGCACCAGGTGCTGCCCGCCTAGTTTCATTTTGCCGTTCCCACCGCCAACCAGGATGTTCGGCACCGGATAGTTGTTGTGCAGGTCACTGTTGCTCATGTTCGACCCGAACATGAAGATCGAGTGGTCGAGCAGAGTTCCCTGCCCGTCCGGCGTCGCTGCCATCCTGGCGAGAAACTCCGCGAACTTCTCGACATGCCACGTCTGGATTTTCGCCAGCTTGTTGAGCCTCTCGAGATCGTTCGCGTGGTGCGACATAGCGTGAAACGCATCCGAGATTCCGATGTGGTTGTACGTGCGGTTTGTGCCCTCCGCTGCCATCACATACGCAACAACGCGCGTCAGATCGGCCTGGTACGCGAGTGCGATCAGGTCGAACAACAACTTCACTTGCTCGGCGAAGTCGTCCAGTTCGCCGACGGGAGCATTGGGAATTTGAAGCGTCCCGAAATCCTTCGCCGCCGCCATCTGCAAACGCCGCTCGATCTCGCGAACGCTTTCGAGATACCCGTCCAGAACGGCACGGTCGCCACTTCCGAGCCGGCCTTGCAGCTTCCTGGTGTCCTCCTGGATCAGGTCGAGGATGCTGTTGGTCTGATTGCCGATTGATGCGCGCTCCTGCGGCGTATCGCCTTCTCCGAACAACTGCAGGAAGACCTTGCGCGGATTGGTTTCCATCGGGAGCGGCGAATCCGCATCGCGAAACGACAGCGTCGTATAGATGCTGTTATTGCCCGCCGCCGTTTGAACGATAGTTTCCGACGAAATTTCCAGCGAAGGCAACGGAGTGTCCTGGCTGATGACCTTCGAGATCACCTGATCGAGAGTTACGGCCATGTGTGCCCGTGTACGGCCGGTTTCCGGACGCGTGCAGCTGAGCCATGTCGAAGCAGTGAAGCTGTGAACCGAGCCGGCTGTGGACGCGTTCTCGAGATTTCCGAAAGACGAGACGTACTTCTTGTACGGCTCGAGAGAGGACAGAATCGGGCTGAGTTTGAAATCGACGCCGGAGCCGCTCGGCGTCCATCTGTCCATGGCGGGACCATGGGACGTGTTGTGCATGATCGCGCCGTGGGGCATGTAGAAGAAGCCCATTCGCAGCCTGGGTGCCGCGGCGGTTTGAGCAAGAGCGGTGTGAGCCGGCACCATCGCGTCAAGAAACGGCAACGCCATAGCCACGCCCGCACCTTTCAGTACGGCTCTACGCGAAATGTGTTTCTTCGTTATGAACATGTACTTTGCCTTAATGCCACCGCTCGCGGTGCTTCACTAACGATCATTTGGCGCCTGCTTTCGGAAAGCATCGCTGTTGACGATTCCCAAAACGATGGAAGACAGCGTGTAGTTCTCCTTCGCGGCCGTGCGAACAATCGAACGAACCTGAGGCATGTCGAAGTATTCCAGTTTGCGGTTGATAGAGTACATCATCAATCTCTCGGTCATGGCAGCGACGAACATCGCGGGACGATCGACGAGTTGAGCACGGAGCTCCACCACACCATTGATCGTGACTCCATTCGGCAGCACCGTGCTGGCATCAATCGGAGCCTTAGCCTGGCCGTCGACTGTCCGCCAGGCCCCAATCGCGTCGAAATTCTCGAGAGCCAAACCGGTCGGATCGATTACGCCATGGCACATATTGCACGACGCCTTGTCGCGATGCTCCTCAAGCCGTGCTCTTACCGTCTTCGGCTGCTCGCCTGCTTTTTGGGAAAGATCGGTGGCAGTGTCCGGCGGAGGCGGCGCCGGGGGCGTGCCCCGAAGCCTTTCGAGCACCCATGCTCCACGCAGCACGGGTGACGTCCGGTCTGCGTAGGAAGTTCGCATCAGCACGGCAGCCTTGCCCAGCAGGCCGAAGCGTTCTTTATTGGTAAGTGTGACCCTGCGAAGCTGCGGGCCAGTGACGCCCGCGATACCGTAATGGCGAGCCAGGCGGTCGTTCAAGAACGTGTGGTCGGCGGTGAGGAGATCCACGACGTTACGTTCCTCCAGAAGAATGCTACTGATGAACGCCTCCGCCTCGATAGAAAGATCACGCCGCAGTTGATCATTAAATGCCGGGAACAATACGGGGTCAGGCTTCACGGTGTCGAGGCTATCGAGATTCAGCCACTTCATAGCGAAATTTGTGACCAGACTGGAGGCCTTGGGATCGGCCAACATGCGGCGAACCTGTTTTTCAATTGCACCAGGTTTGGTTAAGCCGCGCGACTCCGCGAGAGTCAGCAGTTCCAGGTCGGGGCCGGTGTTCCAGAGGAAGAAAGATAACCGCGACGCCAATTCAAGATCGGTGAGAGCTGGATTTCCCTCAATTGTCCGATAGAGGAAGTTCGGGCTGGCCAATACCGCTGCCAGCATTCGTTCGACTCCCAGATCGAATGATCCTCCTTCTTTGCGCGCGGCTTCATAGAACTGCAATAGTCGATTCACCTCGTCCGCTGTGACCGGTCGGCGGAACGCGCGATGCGCGATGTTTTCCGTAATCTGACGCGCGCAGGAGGACTCCCCTCTTGCATTCGGCTCGCAAACGAAAAGAAGGTCACGGCTGAGAGTTCGGGAAACACCCGTGGGATTGAAGGGTCCGGCGACGACAACGCCGTCGCCAAGTTTGTTCCTCCGCGGGATGGGGGCGCACGAGCAGCTCTTGGTCAGTTCTTCGAAGAAAGGATCCGCAATATTGTGGGGAGACTCCACATGCGAACGGTCGATGAAAGCCACCACGACGTCATG
>DASTBJ010000633.1:0-10957 GCA_035712125.1 Terriglobia bacterium | reverse complement strand
CCCAGCGCTCGAATCACGTTTGCATCATTATATTTTGCAGCCCACTGAGCGACGGTTTCTCCCGCGCGTGTTTTCGGCTGAGTCTCCGCGTTGCGAGACAGCAGGAGCCGGACGATTTCCGGATTGGCATGATCCGTGGTCGCGGCCAGCATAAGCGGAGTGAAGCCGCGATAGTCCTGAACGTTCACCTTCGCGCCCGCATCCATCAATGTCTTGACGATGTCCGGCGGGCCGAAAGGAACGGACATCAAGAGCGGTGTCCAGCCGCCAAACTCCACAATGCCGGTTTGAATCCGCGGCAGACCTTCCGTCTTCGAGACCGCATTCACATTCGCCCCCTTCGCCAAAAGAAGCTTCACCGCTTCGAGATTGCGGTTCCCCGAGGCGTTGATCAGCGGCGTCAGGCCAATGAAGGTATCCGCTGTGTTGATGTCGGCGGATGCGTCGAGTAACAGCCGGACGGTCGCGGTATCGTTGCCGAATGTTGCGGCGTTCAGTGGTGTAACCCTCCGCTGGTCCATAACGGCGACGTTGGCTCCCTTGTCGAGCAGCATACGGACGACTTCGGCCGACGGATTCGCGAACGACGCAATGATCAAAGCCGTGCGTCCGCTTCGTGACGCGACGTTCACGTCGGCGCCGTGATCCAGGAGAAGACGCACCTTCTTCGGGTCTGTGACCGACCACATGAGAGCTGTGGACCCATAAGCGTTCTTTGCGTTGACGTCGGCGCGCCGCTCGATCAACAGCTTCATGGCGTCCACGGAACCTGCCTGTGCCGCAGACATCAACGGAGTGACGCCGTCCGGCGCTGCCTCATTTACGTTCGCGCCCGCATCGAGAAGCGCTTTCAGCTGGCGCATGTCGTTGGCGCGGATCGCCGAATACAGCGTGTCGTAGGACTCGACGGCACCCGCAGCAATTAAGGCCACACACAGTGCAGCGCATGCCGCAACGGTTGTCTTTCTCATGGATCGCCCTCCTGAAGGCGCGTTGCAGGGGATAATACCAGCCCTTCTCCTGGTAAGCTGCCGCAAATTCGCGCGGCAGCGGTGCGTCCGGGAACGGATTTCATTACAATCTTCCGCACATGCGCCGAAGCATTCTGGCAGTCACACTGGCAGCAGTCGTTCTCACCACACTGGTCACGCGCGGAGCCGACACCCTTCCGACGTCTCTCAGCGATCAGGCATTCTGGAAACTGGTGACAGACCTCTCCGAGCCTGGCGGTAACTTCGTTTTCGAGATGTATATGTCCAACGAAGAGACCTTTCAGCAGATCTTGCCGGACCTGCTCAGGCGCGTGCAGCCCGGCGGTGTCTACATCGGCGTCGCGCCGGAACAGAACTTCACGTACATCGCCGCCCTGCGTCCGAAGATCGCATTCATCGTCGACATCCGGCGCGAGAACATGGTGCAGATGTTGATGTACAAGGCGCTGTTTGAAATGGCGCCGAGCCGCGCCGACTTTCTTTCAAAATTGTTCTCGCGGACGTTGCGTTCGACACCGCGTCCCCAGGCTTCCGTCGATGAAGTGTTCAGCGCGTTGACCGCAGGAAGCGGAAATCCCCAGCTGCAAGCGCAGACCGTTCAGGCCATCAAAGAACGGCTTCAGAAAACCCACGGATACGCCCTGACATCGAAGGACCTCCAGACCATCGATTACATTGCACGCCTTTTCTTTCGAGGAGGCCCGGACGCACACCTGACCACCTATGGCACCACGTTTCGCCAGTTGATGCGCCTCACCGATGGAGAGGGACGCAATCGCAACTTCCTGGCTGCCGACTCCAACTATCAGTTTGTGCGGGACATGCAGCAAAAGAATCTCATCGTGCCCGTCGTGGGAGACTTCGCTGGTCCAAAAGCTCTGCGAGGAGTCGGGCGCTATCTGCAGAATCACGCGGCAGAGGTCACGGCGTTCTACGTATCGAACGTCGAGGAGTACATCCGCTCTCCCCTGCAGACCTGGGCCGCATATTGCCGTAACGTGGCGGCTCTACCTGTGAATGCATCGAGTACCTTCATCCGCTTTGGCCGCGGTGGACGCGGATCGTTCCTGAACCCGATGCGGTCGATCACCGCAAGTTGCCCTCGCGGATAGTGGCCGATGCCCAAAATTGTTCTGGCGACCTTCGGTTCCTACGGCGACCTCAATCCTTATCTGGCAATTGGAAGGGCGCTGTCCCGGCTGGGCGCCGAGGTCGTGATCGCTTCGTCGTCTGTTTATCGCAAGGCTGTGGAACGGCACGGGCTGACGTTTGCTCCGCTGCGCCCGGAAATTAACGAAAACGACACCGAAATCTTCAGGCAAGTTCTCGATCCCTGGCGAGGTGCGGAGTTTCTGACTCGAAAACTTCTGATGCCGTCGGTTGAGGAAACGTTTGAGGATCTCAATCGCGCGAGCGACGGTGCAGACCTGCTTGTATCCCATGTATTGGTTTACGCCGGAAGAGTCGTTGCGGAGTATCGAAAGATCCCATGGATGATGGTCATTCTTCAGCCCATGACGTTCTTTTCTGCCTATGAAATGCCAATATTTCCGCCGCTAAACTTCCTGAAACACTTTAGGTTTCTGGGGCCGGGTTTCAACGCCTGGCTATTGAGACGCCTCTTCAGCACATCCGCGTCGTGGGGGGATCGCGTTCATGATCTCCGAACCAGGCTCGGACTTGGCACGGGCCCAAATCCCATTCGTGAAGGGCTGTTCTCACAGGACGGAGTGCTGGCGATGTTTCCTGAAGCGTTCGCACGGCGACAGCCGGACTGGCCGGAACAAACGATTCCGTGTGGGTTCCCGTTTTTGGACGAGGATTTTACAGGGTCGCCGATGGATGGAAGCCTTCTTGATTTTCTTGCAAAGGCCGACTCGCCGGTCGTGTTCACGCTGGGGTCGGCCGCTGTCAGAATCGCACCGTGGCTGGTGGAGTCGGCAGCGGTCGCGTCGAAGGACGCTGGGTTTCGAGCCGTGATTCTCGCCGGGCCTGAGGCGGCACAGGCCGCGAAGCGCCACGGATCGGCGACCACGATGATTGTGCCTTCGGCGCCGTATCACGACCTGTTTCCCCGATGTCGCGTGATCGTACATTCCGGCGGAGTCGGAACGACGGCACAGGCTCTGCGTTCCGGCCGTCCACAGGTTGTGATTCCGTTCGCGTTTGATCAGTTCGACAATGCTGAGCGCGTCGTGCGTGTCGGCTGCGGCGTGGAACTGTCGACGCGAAAGGCGAAAAAGCCGTCGGAAATCCTAAAGGCGGTGTCGGCAGCGGACGCGCTTGCAGGAAACGCCGGAAGGTCGATGGGGAAGTTTGTGGAAAATGGATCGGAGATCGCGGCGGCGGCAATACTTCGCAGAGTGCGGTAAGGTCTGGCACCGATTTGTCGCGGAGTACGATAGACTCCACCAACACAGGAGACCCACATGGCCAACTACGGAAAACCGCTGCTCTTGATTACGGCGGCACTCGGCACCCTTATCGCGCAGACCCCCGAACCGAAGCCGGCCTTTTCCGGGCAAACAGACGCGCCCGCCGCGCCGGCATCTGCGCCTTTCCAGACGCAGGTTCTCACGGAACGTCTGAACTCTCCCTGGTCGCTCGCCTTCCTGCCGGACGGCACTTTTCTCGTTACCGAGAATGGAGGGACGATGCGCGTGGTAAAGGCCGACGGCGCAGTATCCGCACCCATCGAAGCAGTGCCCGGCGTGAGATCCGTTGGGGCCGAGGGATTACACGAAGTCGTGCTCGATCCGGACTTCGCGCGAAATCGAATGATTTACTTCACCTACCTCTCGCCACCTGTTGGCGAGCCTGCCGGCCCGTGGCCGCTGGAAAACCTTTACGAAAAGGTGTGGGCGGCACCGCTGGCTGAACGGCGAACCATGAAGATCGGCCGCGAACGTGTGGCCCGCGCGCGCCTCAGCAACGATGCGAGGCGCCTCGAGAATGTCGAAGTCATCGGCGAGGGAGTCGGGGAGCGCCGTATCGCGGTGGCCCCGGATGGAAGTCTTTTTATTGCCGGTGCGGACCGGTTTTGGCTGTACGAATCTGAGCTGGACGGCATGGAGCATCCGTTTCTCGATAACCCCGACGAACGCCGGAACTTTACGGGCCGTGTGATGCACATCAATCGCGATGGATCGATTCCGCGCAACAATCCGTGGCTCAGCCGCTCGACGGTTCTCGCCGAGACCTGGGCGCACGGATTTAAAGATCCCGAAGGTCTTGCCTTCAATCCGCAGACCGGCGACTTGTGGATTGTGGATCATGGGCCCCAGGGTGGTGACGAGATCAACATTGTCCGCCCGGGCAAAGACTATGGATGGCCCAACGTCACCTACGGTAAGCAATACGACGCGCGCCAGGCGGATGGACGCAAGAACGTGTTCGTGGGAACGGGGCTCACGTCGATGGAGGGCGTCGAAGAGCCTCGCTATTACTGGGTGCCGTCGATCGCGCCTTCAGGAATGATGTTCTACACCGGCAATTTGTTCCCCGCGTGGAAGGGTAATCTTTTCGTCGGCGCAATGGCGGCACGGCACCTCGTACGATTGGTGCTTGATGGTGACAAGATCGTGGCCGAGGAAAAATTGCTCGAGGGCCGTGACTGGCGGATCCGCGAAGTGAAGCAGGGACCAGACGGCGCCATCTATATCTTCGCGGGAAATAGACTGGTTAAGCTTACACCGCGGTAGAAGAAGCGCTCATGGTTGCTTCTTTTTTAATCGCGTTACTTGCCTTCCACCAGGCTTCTCCAATGCAGGAAGACGTCGTCAGGATTGCATCGGCAACCGCGAACGAGGCTCGGTTTGATGCGCTCACTGCGCTTCTGACGGCGCGAATGATTCCGTTCACGGTTGAGCCGTTCACGATCGAGAAGCCGATACAGCTCGAACCGCGAACGGAAGGGCGCAACGTCGTGGTTACTATCGGCGACGGGCCGTCGGAGATTGTTATTGGTGCGCACTATGACGCGGTGCGCCTGCCCGACGGTACATTGAGTAAAGGAGCGGTGGACAATGCCGCATCGACTGTCATTCTGGTGCGGATAGCAGAAGCGCTCCAGCAAGAGAAATTGCCGGTTCGTGTGCGCGTGGTTTGGTTTGATATGGAGGAGCTTCGGTTCATCGGATCGCAGCAATACCTCAAAGCGCACGCCTCGGACCGAATCCTTGCAATGCTTAACTTCGACGTCAACGCGTATGGCAGTACGGTCATCTTCGGTCCGGCTCAACAGGCGGCAGGCAGTGCTCTTCGACGGAAGTTTCTGGAAACCTGTGCCTCGGAAGATGCCGACTGCCTCGGCTTTCCTCAACTGCCCGACAGCGACGACAGAACCTTTGTCCGGGCAGGGATTCCTACGTTATCCATCGCCATGCTACCTCCAGTCGAGGCGCGACAATTGTGGCTGTTGCTGAGTGGGCCGAACTCCGGACTGGCGCCGGCGTCGGTGCCGCTGGTCCTGCGCACGATCCACACGCCGCAGGACGGACCGGACAAAGTGAGCGAAGACAGCATGGCAATGATGTTTCGCTTCGCGATCTCGCTGATTCAAAACATTGCCCGGGGAAATTAGCTCACACGGGCGGAGATTCGTGAATCAATTATCGGAAGAACAACGGGACCTCGTGTTTTCACTCGTCACGCGCCTGGGCGCCATACCGGGAGTCCGCGCTGTTGTCCTGGGGGGATCGCACGCGCGTAGACGCGCTCAGCCGGAGTCGGATATCGATATCGGCATCCTTTACTCCGAAGCCGCACCGTTCTCGATTTCGAGCCTGAGAGCATTGGCGGAGGCTGTCAACGATACAGCGAGCCCCGTGGTTACGGATTTCTACGGCTGGGGACCCTGGGTCAATGGAGGAGCGTGGCTAACCATCCGCGGGCAGCGAGTCGATTTCATCTATCGCAGTATTGAGCATCTGGATCGCGTGATAGCCGAAGCACAATCCGGGCAGTATGAACTGGATTACGCGCAGCAACCCCCCTTCGGATTCTTCAGCGCCACATATCTTGGCGAAATCGCTGTATGTTTTCCGTTGTTCGATCCGGACGGATGTGTCGAATTGTTGAAGCGACGTGTTGCGGAATTCCCTGAGGCTCTACGCCGTGCCGTGGTGCAGGACTATCTCTGGCAGGCTGAATTTGCGCTCGTCACATTTGCACCGAAAGTTGCGGATCGTGGAGACGCCTTCGGCACGGCCTCCTGCCTGAGTCGCGCTGTGAATCAGTTGGTGCTCGTCCTGTTTGCGCTGAACCGCCGGTATCTGATCAATGACAAAACGGCACTGGACGAAGTCGAGGAATTCGAGCACGCGCCGCGCGAATTTAAGCAGCATGTGCACCAGACGTTCTCAATGCTGGGGAGTTCGCCTTCAGAGCTGAAAATCGCGACAGCTCGCATCATGCAACTGCACCGGGAGACTGCAAGTCTCGCCGGCGGGCTGTACGTGCCGCGTTTCAAGTTTCCGTCACAGCCCGATACAATGCGCGGATGATGTCTGCCATCGTCGGACGCAGAGCCTGGGTTCTCGCCACAACAGCCGTCGTCTTTGCCCTGATCTGCGCGCGTTTTGTCATCAATTTCTCGACGCCATATCCGCCATCGACCGACGCGGGTTATTACCCGATGCAGACGCTCTACTGGCTCGCCCATGGACGCATGATGTATGACGACCTGCCGCTGTTGTTCTGGATGAACATCGCGCTGACGTGGTTGCTGAATGTCCTTGGAAACTCCCTTGATGCCGCGGCGCTGCTGGCATCGCGAATTCTGGATTGCATCCTTCAGCCGTTGACGGCGGTTCCGATCATGATTGCGGGCTACGTCTGGTCAGAAGGACGACGCAAGGGAATTGCAGGTTCGGTGAGTGCGGCATTGCTGGTCACAGCGTCTCCGGCGATCCTGAGGCTTCTATCCGAGTTTCAAAAGAACTCGCTTGGACTCGTGTGGATGGCTGCGGCGATCTGGATGTGCCGGTCCTCCATGGTTTCGCCAACGCGACAACGATGGACCGCCCTTGGCGCTCTGCTCGCGCTTTCGGGACTCACACACATCGGATCTTTCGGCGTTACCGCCATGGCTGTCGGAATATCTCTACTGGTCTGGTGCTGGCAGGAGAAGCAGACCGATCGTGTCTACGCGGTCGGCGCGGCAGGAGTGTTGCTTCTCGCGTTGCTTTTCATTTTCGATTCACGTCGGGCGCTCGCGATCGTGCGCAGCCCGGTCGACATGTTCGTGACGGGACCGCTCCAGTCTCCGGTCTTGCTCTTCATCATCGTCACCGTGCTGGTTGTCGGGTTGGCTGTGCGCCGTGCCTGGATCGATCGCGCGCAGCTTCCGGCCGCTGATTTCGCGCTCATCGCAGGGTTGTCGGCGACATTCGTTTTCCTGATCCTGCCAAAGAACGGCGAATACTTTGGTCGTCTTGCGCTGATGACGACCATCCCGGCGGCGTTTCTAATTCTTTTCATTCTCGCGCGGCGCGCTGCTGCAGGCCGTTCGTCCATGCCTGCGTTCATCATCCTCTTGCTAGTTGCAGTGTCGTACAGAGAGGGACCGCCTACGCTTCAGCCGCCCATGATGGACGAACTGGCCGCGCGGGAGTTCCGGGAGTTCAAACAGCAGATGGCAGCTCAGTCCCTCGACCTGCAAAGGATTCTCGTCGTGGCGCCTCATGGACTGGACTGGTGGGCTGGATACTTCCTGGGCACACCTGTCCGGATGGTCCAGCCTGAAACGCTGGACCCGCGTTATGAGCGATTGTTGCTGGTACGCAACATCGCGCGTGTTGGAGGCATTCCCGGCCCCAGTCGACCGCTGCCGCTTGGCCCTCCTGCACGCCGTCTCTATAAAGGACAGGTGCTCGAAGTCTACGAAGTCGTGCAGGACGCGGCCGTGGCACTGGAACTGTGGATCGGAAGCGTAGAACTTGCTCCCGGGAAGACGGTGATGTTCAAAGCCGAACTCGACCTGCAGTCGGTGCCGCCGATCGGTTATCTGATCGTCGGTGACGAGCGGTCGCCGATTCCGGAGATTAGCGTTAACGGAGATTTACTTCGATTTGATTTCTCGGAGTATGGCGCCGACATGCTCGGAACCTTCAACGGTAAAACCTGGCAGGGCGAGTATCGGCGGCATCGTGAAAACGCAACAAAGTCTTTCAGGTTTTTAGCAGAGCGCACAACGAGCCTGAATCCCGGCACGAGTTTTGCAGCTGCTGCGGAGGCACTGGAAGCGACGGGCAACTTCAAAGTTCGATTTGAAGATGAAAAGAATGCGGACAGCGCGACCTCTGCAAAATTCTGGAAGGCCGGTGAAGCGATTCTCGGCACGTTCATCGCGCCGGATGGTGATTATGGTTTGCTCGAGGGTGTCGCTGGGAACGATGGAGACATGATATTCCATCGTTTTACCGGATGGCAGGCAACGCGCATCGATCTACGTAAAACGTCAGACCGGTGGGCCGGGAGTTTTCTTGCGGCCAGCATCGATAAGCCGCGCGCGTTCATGCTGGAGCCTTCGATGCCGGCAGCGGTCGCCGAACGGACAAAGATGAAAAATCCGTCAGCTGCGTTTGAGTTTGCCTGCGAGGCTTCGACAGGCGGCACGGTCCGCCACACGGACTTCAAGGGCAAAGCGATGATTGTCGACATCATGGGCACGTGGTGTCACAACTGCCTGGACTCCGCGCCGGTTTTGCAGCAACTGCAATCACGCCACGAACAGCAAGGCCTGCAGGTTGTCGGTCTTTCGTTCGAGATTCGCGATGACGCCAGGCTTGCGCAGAAGAACCTCAGTCTCTTTAAACAGCGATTCGGCCTGACATACCCATTGCTTTATTGCGGCGATCTGGACGACGCGAATGTCGACCGGCGCCTGAAGAGTCAGCTGGACGGTTTCTTCGCGTACCCGACAACTCTGTTTATCGACCGCGAAGGCAAAGTGCAGTCCATCCATACGGGATTCAAGGGGCCAGGCACGGGTGATGATTTCGCGTCCGAAGTCGCGCTGTTCAATCGCCGCGCGGAGCGATTGGTGACGGAGGCTCCGTAGCCTTTTAAGTTTTGGGAAGTCCCGGCAGTTGAACGATCGGCCGGATTTCGACTGCTCCCAGTCGCGCTCCGGGAATGCGTGCCGCAATATCGATCGCTTCGTCCAGATCCCGAACGTCCACCAGGTAGTAGCCGCCGAGGTGTTCGCGTGTCTCGACATAGGGACCATCGGTAATGATGCGTTTGCCCTCGCGGACGCTGACGGAGGTTGTCATCGAGGTGGGATGAAGCGGCGCTGCATCGATGTACTGCCCCCTGGCGTGAATCTGATTAGCCAGACGAACGGATTCTTCGCGCATCTGCTGTTGCTCAGGAATGGGCAGTCCCGCAAAGTTGTCTTCGTTGTGATGAACAAGGAGGATGTATTTCATTTATGTCCTAAAAATCGCGGGCAGACCGGTTGAAGAAATTTTGAAGTTGGACGAATCCTGCATTGCAAATCCGAAATTGCAAATCTCAGATTGGACTGTCCTGACAATGTAAGTGAGTCCAATTTGAGCTTTCCAATTTCGGATTTGCAATGCAGGATTCGTCCAATTTCAAAATCTCTTCAACCGGTGCCCGCGATTTCTCGTCCTGCTACTGCTGGCCGCGTTGTCCCTGACCGCCGCGTGCTCCACCCGCGGGGACCGGCCCTGGCGCGTCAGCGCCGGGTTCCTCTCCCGCTTCGACAGCACCACGACCCCGGCCGCCTCGCCCTCCTGCACCACGACCGCCACCGGGAGCGGGCAACGCATATGCCACTAACTGAGCCGTCGTGCCTGCGGCATTGTTCGCCGCAACAGCCACCAGGAGGAACTGACGACCCTGATGAACATACGTCATCGGGACGCCGGTCTGCATTCCCGGCATCGGGATCTGAGCAATATCTTCACCGGTCTTCTTGTCGTACGCATGAAGCAACGGATCCGTGCCGTCTCCCGCGAAGAGCAACGTCTTGGTGACCAGCAGTCCCACGTTTCGTGGGCTTCCGGTTCTGGGGACCGTCACTCCCTTCAGTGCCGGATGATTTTTGACGTTTGCCGGTGTATCACCATTGGCGATCTGCCATGCGATCGTCCCCTTGTTCATGTCGTATGCCGTGATTCGGCCATAGGGCGGTTTGATCAAGCGAAGGCCCTGTACGTTCGGAAATTGAGCGCCTCCACCCGTGACGTATGCGAACGGCGGCAGTGCGGGATTTGCCGGCGGGGCATTCGGCGCTGGGGTATTAGGACGCAGCGCGATCACGTACGGGTTCGTCGTCGAACTGACATACACAAAGCCGGACTCCGGATCCGCTCTGCCGCCCCACCAATTTGCGCCGCCAAGCATCATGATGGTTCCCCGCGTTCCGTCGGGGGCGTTCGCCAGCGACCCGGGCATGTAGATGTCGCCGTAACGGAGGTTGGACGCCTTTAGCGCGGCAACCGCCTCCTGCCGCAACTGGGGTGTGAAGTCGATGAGGTCGCTTTCCCGGAGACCCTGCTGGTCAAAGGCTGGAGGTTTTGATGGGATGGGTTGAGTGGGTGAGGTCCACTCTCCCGGAACATCTGTCTGTTTCACAGCCACTTCGGGTATCGGCCAGACCGGCTGTCCGTTGGTTCGATCGAAGACGTACGTGAACGCCTGTTTGCCCGTTTGAACAACCGCTTTGATCGGCCGGCCGTCAACATTGATGTCGAGCAGGATCGGCGAGGGCGGCATGTCGTAGTCCCAGATGTCATGATGAACCAGTTGCTGGTGCCAGATCCTTTTGCCTGTCTTGATGTCGATACACACCAGAGAGTTCGAGAAGAGATTGGAACCCGGCCTATGACCGCCATAGAAGTCATTCGTAGCCGCCTCGATATTGAGATAGGCGTATCCGAGTTCTTCGTCCGTCGAGAATGGTCCCCAGACACCGGTGTTGCCCGTGTAGTCGG
>DASTBJ010000632.1:0-12502 GCA_035712125.1 Terriglobia bacterium | reverse complement strand
TGATGGTGTTTGTGCGACCGCTGAACGCCGGCGAATTCTGCAAAGCATCGATTGCCCGCCCGAGGTCCTCGCGGACTTGTGGCAGTTGCCGGTAGTTCGCCGTGTCCAGCACTTGTTCGGAGTACTCGAAAGCCTCCTGCGCCCTTTGAATCGCAGCGACGAGTTCTCCTATCGAAGCGCGATTGCTCCCTGTCAGATTTCGGATGGATAGGCTTGGACCCGCATAGCGTGTTGCAACCTGGAAGAAACTCAGGAGGACAATTCCGAGGAATGCGCCCTGCAGGACTTTGAAAACCGGCCGCTCCGGCTCGCCCGGGCGGGCAAAAGGCACGACGAAGCCCAGCGCGCAACCGGCCAGCAGACCACCGACGTGTGCCGCATTGTCGACCTGAGGGATGGTGTAGCCGATCAGCAGGTTGATTCCTACCGTCATCAATATGCCCCGGCCGAGGGCGCTACTGAAGAATGCAGGTACAGTTTTTCGGTACTTGAACGAAAAGACAAGCAACACCCCGAAGAGTCCAAAAATTGCTCCTGAAGCGCCCGCGGAGGGGTCCTGAGGGTGATACCAGTAGCTGGCGGCCACTCCCGCGACCCCCGTCAACACATAGAGCAGAAAGAAACGCGGCCCGCCATACAACTTTTCGACCTGTGGGCCCACAATCCACAGGGCGTAAGAGTTGAAGGCGAGGTGCAGGATTCCGATATGGAGAAAGATGGGCGTGATGAACCGCCACGTCTCGCCGTTGTCGATCTCGATGTTCGATTTCACGCCAAATCCCATGAGGGTGCTGGGATTCTCGGAGCCGCCCGCCAGCGTCATTAGAATGAAAACAATGATATTGAACGCAAAGAGCGAATACGCGACGACCGCGCGCCGGCTCCAGAATGCTTGAAGGAATTCGAGGTCCTGTTGCTGTTCGATCACTTCCCTGATCTTACGCCCTTTTTAGCGATGCCTGCAGCTTGCCGGTGATTTCCAGCGCGGCTCGACGCGCATCCTCCAGAGCATCAGGCTTAAAGGAAATCGCGGCCACGACGGCGTGACCGCCTCCTCCATATTGTTCGCACAGCTTGGCGAGGTTCTCGATCCGTTCCCTGCGGGTCCACGGGTTAGATCCCACGGAAACCTTGGCCCGCACCGGTGAAAGGCTGACGCCGACGCTGTATACCGCCTGAGGAAAGAGGTAATAGGGGATGAACTTGTTCTGACCTTCGAGATTACGGTCGCTGATGTCGTATTCGATGACGCCGTCCGTGCATGTCGCCCGGTCGCGCATCATCTCGATGGACTTCAGATGAGTCTCATACATGCCGTCAAACGTGGATCGCACATCAGGCTCATTCAGCACGCCTTCGAGAGTTTTCTCCTGCAAAAGGCGGATGATCCGGTGCAGGAGGCTGAGATCTCGCGTTGCCTCGATCACCGTCATCAACCGCATCGCCGGCTCTTTCAGCTCAACAGCGAAATGAGCGTTCGGAAACTGGGCGCCATCGATGATGTCGGCCCAGTGAACGAGCTCCGACAGCCGAGGGTCTTCAAAACCAAACGTGTCGCGCGCAACAGCGGCGATAAACTTCGTGCACGATTTGTAGCTGGGATCGTGAAACTTCTTTCCGCTCGTGTCCCTGCGGAAATGCGCTTCGTCGCTCTCGGAGAGGAAGGCGCTTTCGTGATGATCGAACCACCAGGTCAGCTTGTCCGAAGCGCTGTACTTGAAATCGACGATAACGTTGGCGTCATTTCCGAATAGATCCTCATCGATGCGCTGGCCCGCCTTGTGCGTGAGGCCTTCGTATTCGATATCCGCGCCGGGCGCGATCTTTCCGCGGTAAAAGGACGAGAAGACGGCAGCAGACGCCAGTCCGTCGAAGCAATTGTCGTGATAGAGAACTCGCAGTTTCTTCATGGTTCAACGCAACAGGGTCTTGGCGATCGTCTGCAGCTGCATGTTCGATGTGCCTTCGTAAATTTTTCCAATCTTGGAATCCCGAAAATACTTCTCCGCCGGATAGTCTTTCGTATAGCCGTAGCCGCCGTAGATGTCGACCATCGTTGACGTCACGGACTCCGCAACCTGCGACGAGTAATACTTGGCCATCGCCGCTTCCTTCAGAAAGTCCTGACCCGCATCCTTCAGACGAGCGGCGTTATAAACCATCAGACGGGCCGCTTCGATCTGAATCGCGGCCTCCGCCAGCTGAAACTGGATCGCCTGAAACTCAGCAATCGGCTTACCAAATGCCTGTCGCTCCTTTGCATACGCGGCGCCACATTCCCAGCTACCCTCAGCGAGACCGACCATTTGAGCTCCGATTCCGATTCGGCCCTCATTAAGGGTTTCGATGGCAATTTTGTAGCCCTTACCGATTTCACCGAGCACGTTCTCCTTCGGCACAGCGCAGTCTTCCAGAATCAGTTCGCAGGTACTGGACGCTCGTATTCCCAGCTTGTCTTCTTTCTTACCCACGGTGAAGCCCGGAAAGCCGCGCTCCACCAGGAATGCGGTGATGCCCTTGTACCCGGCATCCGGATTCACGGTCGCAAAGACAATAAATAGACTCGCCTCGAGCGCATTCGTAATCCAGAGTTTGCGACCGTTCAGAATGAAACGATCGCCGTCTTCCGTTGCCCGGCAGGCGAGCGCAAACGCGTCGCTTCCGGAGCCCGCTTCAGAAAGCGCATAAGCTCCCACGACATCGTGACCGAGCCGCGTAAGGTGTTTCCTCTTCTGATCTTCGGACGCCCATCGCATCACAGCATTGTTGACAAGCGTGTTCTGGACGTCGACAAAGACCCCGAATGAAGCATCCACCCGGGAAAGCTCTTCGACTGCGATGACGGACATGAAGAACGTCCCGCCCCCGCCGCCGAATTCTTCGGGAATATGAATTCCCATGAGACCGAGATCGAAAAGCTCCGGTATAAGAGATTGTTCGAGCTTCGCCTCTTCATCCATTCTCCGGACATGAGGCTTGATCCGCTGCTCAGCGAACGACCTGCACGTGTCGCGAAATAACAATTCGTCTTCGGCAAGCAGAGTCAACGGGGTCATGGCTCACCTCGGAAAACTGGGCATTATACCGAAGTCCGCGGGAAAGCATGCCACCGAAAGGTGGAGTTCCCAATTTCGGGGGAAAGATTGCACGCCCCCCTGAGTCAGGGGGGCAGCGCGGCCGCATAGCGGCCGCGCGCGAGGGGGTTCCCAAGCAAGCCTTGTCCGGTGTGCGGCGTGGGAACCCCCGCCCGCACGGGCTTCGCCCGTGCTGCCCCCCTGACTCAGGGGGCCTGAAACTAGCCCAAGGATTTTTTCCCCTCCGAAACTTGCACGCCGCCGCACAGCACTGGCCCCGTCCTGTCCCCAGTCTGCGGGTTATAATGGGAGCTCATGGATGCGCATCGGCATTCTCATGCGAAAGCCGCCTTGAAGCCGGCCCTGATGATCACCTCGGCATTTCTCGTGGCCGAGTTCATCGGCGCGCTGTATACGAATTCGCTGGCCCTGCTGGCCGATTCCGGCCACATGCTCACCGACGTTGCAGCGCTAAGCCTGAGTCTTGCCGCGAGCTGGTTTGCCACTCGGCGCGCCACGCCACAGAAGACCTACGGATTCCATCGGGTGGAAATTCTCGCAGCCCTGCTTAACGGCCTGATTCTGGTCCTGATCGCTCTCTACATTTTCTACGAAGCCTATGGCCGCCTGTCGAATCCTCCGGAAATCCGAGCCGGTTGGATGTTGGTAGTCGCCTCGGTAGGATTACTCGCCAACCTGGCGAGCGCGTGGTTGCTGTTTGGCGAGCATCACAAGAGTTTGAACGTCCGCGGCGCGATGTTTCACATCATCAGCGATGCTGTCGGTTCGGCGGGCGCGATCCTGGCCAGCCTGGCGATTCTGATCGGGGGGTATTACATCGCCGATCCGGTGATCAGCGTGGTCGTCGGCATCCTGATCCTCTCCAGTTCCTGGGTACTTATTCGAGACGCGGTCGACATTCTGCTGGAAGGAACGCCGTCACACGTGAATATCGTCTCTCTTCAAAGCGATCTCAAACAGATCCGGGGAGTGGAGTCGGTACACGATCTTCATGTGTGGACGCTGACTTCCGGTGTGCTGGCAATGAGTTGTCACGTCGTCATCTCTGAGGAGCCGGTGAGACGTAATGTTGTTCTCACCGAAATCAATGAACTTGCCCGAGATCGTTTTCACATCGATCACACGACAGTTCAGATCGAGGAAGCCGGATCCGAGCAATCGGGCCTGGAGTCGTGCGATTGCCATTTCGGGGCGTGGGATTCACTGAGGTAACCAAGTATGTTGCAATTCGGTACATGGCTTTTGGCAGCAATGCTGTTTCAGACTCCATCCCTGGACAATCCGGACCACAAGGTACGGCTCGAGGCGGTCGAGTCCATGACGCTCGTGGGTCGCACGGAAAACGTTGCTGCTCTCGCCGAAGCGCTTAAGAAGGAACCGAAAAGTGAAGTGCGCGGAGCAATTGTTGCCGGCCTGGGTCGGATCGGCGGCCCGACCGTTGTTCCTGTCCTGATCCAGAGCCTCCAGACAGATCTCGATAAGAACGTCAGGCTTCAGGTCGTCGACGCACTTCAGCGGCTGTATATTCCCGTGGACTCTCCGGGCACAATCAAGAGTGTCTTCAACAAGGTAAAGAATGTCTTCCTGTTGCCGGATCGGCAGCTGGTCCACGATCCCAAGGTCGTCTCTCCCGCCGTGAAAGCCGCGCTGGCCGAAGCCATGCAGAAAGACTTCCACAATGAGGTACGTGCCGCGGCCGCTCGTGCGCTGGGATCGTTGAAAGCGAATGATCAGGTTGGCGTGATGGTGGCGACACTCGAAGCTCCCCAGAACAGGGAACATGCTGACGTGCGACTGGAAATCGTGGCCAGTCTTGGGATGATTCGAGATCCCGCGGCCTCTCCGGCTTTGCAGCGGTCGCTGCGGGACAGCGACCGACGGATCTCCCAGGGTGCGATCCTCGCGCTCGGACTGGTGGGCGACAAGGCATCACGTCCCGCCCTTGAAACGGTCTTCCGCACCGACAAGAATGGCGAATCCCGAAAGCTCGCTCTTCAATCGGTCGCCCTGATGCGAGATAACGAAGCCCTGCCGTTTTTCGAATCCCTGCTGGGCCACGAAGACGACACGTATCGCGAACTTGCTGCAGAAGGACTCGCCCGCATTAACCACGACTCCGCCATCGTGAGATCACGCTACGACACCGAAAAACGGGACAACGTTCGCAACGCGCTCGCCTTCGCGCTGGTCGCAGCCGATCAGGATACCTTCTTCAATGATCTCGCGATCGCCCTGGATACGCGTCAGGTTCATCAGGCCGAGGCTTACCTTTATGAGCTGGGCAAATACGAAGGAAAGTTGCCTGAACTCCATCGCTATCTCAGGAGCACCAGCCCGAAGATTCGCGCGAAGATGGCGTATGTCCTCGGCAATATCGGAGATCCGTCTTCACGTCCACTCATTGAAGGCCTGACGAAGGATCCGGATTCTGAAGTGGCGTCGGAAGCCGTTATCGCCCTGCGAAAACTGACACCGGCCTGAGGGGATGGGTTAAGATCTAAAACCTGATGAGCTGGTTCAAGCGCGACCGGAAGTCCATCGAATCTTCCGCTGAAGATCGGCGGGTTCTGACTGAAGGTTTATGGATCAAATGTGAGGGCTGCAGGGAGCCGGTCTGGAAAAAAGACCTCGAGGCAAACATCAACATCTGCCCGAAGTGCGGCTTTCATTACAGGATTACCGCCTACGAACGCATTGACCATCTGCTGGATGAAGGATGGCACGAGTTCGATAACACACTCCGCTCCACAGATCCGCTGAAATTCGTCGCGGCGAAAGCGTACCGGGCCAGCATCGATGCTCTTCCCGCAAAAATCGGGGTGCGCGATGCCGTGGTTAACGCCCAGGGCACAATATGCGGCATGCACGTCATCGTTTCGGCAATGGAGTACAACTTCATCGGCGGGTCCATGGGATCCGTCGTTGGAGAGAAGATCACGCGGTCGATCGAACGCTCGCTGAAGGAGGATCGCCCGCTGATCGTCGTCTCGTGTTCCGGAGGTGCCCGCATGCAGGAAGGCGCTCTCAGCCTGATGCAGATGGCAAAGATCTCCGCAGCACTAGCCCTTCTCGACAATAAAGGGATTCCTTATATCTCGGTTCTGACAAACCCGACCACGGGCGGCGTCACCGCAAGCTTTGCCATGCTGGGGGACCTGAATATCGCGGAACCGGGTGCCTTGATCGGATTCGCCGGGCCTCGCGTGATCGAACAGACAATCCGTCAGAAGCTTCCCGAAGGCTTCCAGCGCGCCGAGTTTCTTGTTGAACACGGAATGGTCGACGCCATCGTTTCCCGCAAGGACCTGAAGAGCTACATCCATACTTCATTGCGACTTTTCAACCGATGATCACCGTTGTCGGCGGCGGGCTGGCGGGTTCGGAAGCAGCCTGGCAAATCGCGTCGCGTGGAATTAAAGCACGGCTGTTCGAAATGCGTCCGGTTCGAAGAACACCGGCGCACACCTCCGGTCACCTGGCCGAAATTGTCTGCAGCAATTCTCTCAAGTCCGATCAGCCATACAACGCTTCATGGCTGCTCAAAGAAGAACTGCGCCGGCTGGGTTCACTGCTGATTCGGATTGCGGACTCGGTACGGGTTCCGGCCGGCAGCGCCCTGGCTGTCGACCGCGACCGTTTCGCAGCGAAAGTGACGGAGGCGATTTCCAGTCACCCCAACATCGAATTGATTCGCGAGGAAGTGCCGGCCATTCCGGGGGAAGGCCCCGTGATCATTGCGAGCGGGCCGTTGACGTCACCGTCCCTGTCGGAATCGATCGCAGCTTTCTGCGGTTCCGAGCACCTGTATTTCTATGATGCGATCAGTCCGATCGTCGATGCCGAAACCATCGACACCCTGAAAGTCTACCGGGCCAGCCGATACGGAAAAGCTGCTGACGATTACGTCAACTGTCCGATGGATCGCGATCAATACGACGCGTTCTACAACGCACTACTGAATGCCGAAAGCGTCGCTCTGCATGATTTCGAAGAGGCGCACTATTTCGAATCGTGCCTGCCGATCGAGGAGTTGGCCCGCCGGGGTCGCGACACGTTGCGATATGGCCCGATGCGGCCTGTCGGGCTCGCGGATCCGCGAACGGGCCGCGCGCCGTACGCGGTTGTTCAACTTCGGCAGGAAGACCTGATGCAGTCCAGTTACAACATCGTGGGCTTCCAGAACCACCTCAAATTCGACGACCAACGACGCGTGTTTCGAATGATTCCAGGTCTGGAGAACGCGGAGTTCCTGCGTCTCGGACAGATTCATCGCAATACGTATATCAACGCGCCGCAGACGCTGCTGCCCACGATGGCCGCGCGCAAAGATCCGCGTATTTTCTTCGCGGGACAGCTGGCCGGCACGGAAGGTTACATTGAGAATGTCGCGTCAGGACTCGTTGCGGGCATGAATGCCGTTCAATTCTGCAACGGCGGGAATCCTGTGCTGTTCCCCGACGAGTCGGCCATTGGGTCGCTGTGCCGATACGTTTCGACGCCGCAGAGAGAGTTCGCGCCGATGAATATCCATTTCGGACTGCTGCCGCCCATGGAGTTGCCGCGGCGCATCGCCAAAGCCGACAAACAACGGCTATATTGCGAACGAGCCCTGTCATCGCTCGCGCGGCATGAGCAACGCCTCAGGAATCCCGCATGACAGCGCCAAACCCCGTTCCCGGCGTCGTCAACATTAACGGCGTCATAACGCCGATATCCGAAGGGCGCATCCCCGTGCTCGATCACGGATTTCTGTTCGGTGACAACATCTACGAAACGTTCCGCACCTTCAACCAGAAGCCTTTTCTTTTCTCCCGTCACTTTGAACGGTTGAAACGCTCCGCGCGTGCGATCTTTCTGGAACTGCCATGCACACGCGAGCAGCTTTTCGATGAAACTCTTCGAACACTCGCGGTAGCCGGCGAGGCCAGCGAACATCGCGTTCGTATCACGATCACGCGCGGAACGGGAGATGTCTCTCCCGACCCGGGAAGTTGCGACACACCGGGCGTCATTATTTTCGCGACACCGATTGCAGACCTGCCCGCCGAGGTTTACGAAAAAGGGGTCGAGGTCATCGTTTCGTCCTTCTATCGAAGCCGTCTGCTCGGTGACGCCAAGACCGGCAACCTTCTGCGCTCTGTTCTCGCGCTGCGCGAAGCAAAGGCGGCAGGCGCCTTCGAAGCGATTACGCTGACCTCCGAAGGAAAGGTTTCGGATGGAATAACGAGCAATATCTTTCTTATTCAGGGTTCACGCCTCCTGACGCCGTCGGCCGAATCCGGAATATTGGAGGGCATCACTCGTGGGGTGGTGCTCGATCTGGCGCGGCGCCTCGGCCTCACGATCATTGAGGGGCTGCTCGATCTCGCCGAAGTCGAACGGTCCGGCGAATTATTTCTCACCAGTTCGACACGAGGGATCGTCCCCATCGTGAGGGTTTCCGGCAAACCTGTCGGATCCGGCAAACCGGGCCCGGTGACGCGGCAGCTGATGGAGACTTACCGGGTCGAAATGCAAACGCTGCTTCAGGAGAATTGACGTGACTGGCCACGCAGCAGATTTCATCGAGTCCCTGCGGCGAAAGGCGGTGTCGCTTCACACCATCAGCAATTACGAGAGGGATCTCAGAGATTTCGCGACGTTCCTGGAGATTCGCAACGCGACGATCGAATCCACCGACCACACGCTGATTCGCGACTTTTTAAATTACCTTTATACAGAACGCCGCCTGTCAAAGAGTTCCGTGTCGCGGAAGCTCGCGTGTCTCAAAACATTCTTCAAGTACATGCTTCGCGAGGGGCTGTTGAAGGCGAACCCCGCGGAACTCATTTCATCACCCCGATTGCCCAGAAAGCTGCCTAATTACCTCGCGGAAGACGAGACCGCCACCATCATGGAAATGCCCCGGGGCACGACGTTGAAGGCGGTCCGGGATCGCGCGATTCTCGAGTTGCTTTATGCAAGCGGTCTTCGTGTCAGTGAACTGGTCGGGTTGAACGAAGACGAGATCGACATGCGTCAGGAGACGGTGCGCGTGCTGGGCAAAGGCGGCAAAGAGCGCATCGTTCCATTTGGCAGTTATGCGGCGCGGGCAATCCAGGAGTATCTGGGGCAGAAACACGCGGGTGGCAAGGTTGAGCGGGAAAAGGACGGGGCCATTCCCGCGTTCGTCAGCATACGCAAGACCCCCCGACGGATTTCGGCGCGAGACGTCCAGCGTCTCGTCACACGCGTACGATTCGCGCTCAAGGCGAACCGCCGCGTCACTCCCCACACGCTTCGGCACAGCTTTGCCACCCACCTGCTGGAGCGAGGCGCCGACCTTCGCAGTATCCAGGAACTGCTGGGTCATGAGAGTTTGTCCACAACCCAGAAATACACTCACGTGAGCATCCAGCACTTGAAGAACGAGTACGATAAGGCGCACCCGAAGGCAAAAGCCCGTTAAAACGAGCGGACTGTTCCAGTATGGTAGTATGGCGCGGTATGGTAAAAATGACCTTCACGCTCGATGAGACGACGGTTGAAGCCTTGAAGCGCATCTCTCGGCGTTTGCAAAAACCGCAGAGTTACATCCTGCGCGAAGCAATCTGTCACTTTGAACCCCATGCGGGCCAGTTGACAACGGCAGAGAGGACAGAGCGGGTAGCCTTGCTTGATCGGCTCGTTGCGACGGCGCCGCGGCGTCCTGCCGCCGAGACGGACCGGGAACTGCAAGAGATTCGAGCTTCAAGACGCAAGGGTTGGAAGAAAAAACTCCGACAAGCCTGATGGTTCACCTGGATACGTCAGCCCTGGTTGACGCCTTGACTGGTCAGCGTCGGTCCCTGAGTAGCCTGCGCGAACTTCTGGAAAGCCCGGAGCCGGTTTCCATCTGCAGCATCGTCCTGTTCGAATGGTTGCGTGGGCCACGGCTGAAGCAAGAGATCGAGATTCAGGAGACGTTGTTCCCTGCTGTCAAAGCTATCCCTTTCGGCTTCGCCGAGGCGCAGGTCGCCAGCAAGCTCTACAAGACCGTCAAACGTCCGCGCGGGCGGGAGGCCGATCTCGTCGTTGCCGCCTGTGCCTTGTGCGATGGCGCGTCTTTGTGGACATTGAATACCGAGGACTTCCGCGACATTCCGAGCCTGACGCTCTGGCGTCTCGGACTTTAAGGTTGCGACTCCGCAGTTACCTCCTTTACAATCAGCGTTTGTCTCTACGGAGGAGGTTGTATCCATGTACGCCGTGATTAAGTCGGGCGGCAAACAATATAGGGTGAAGGCGGGCCAGACCGTGCGACTGGAAAAGCTCGCGGGTGAGGCCGGTTCCAGGGTTCAGCTTGGCGATGTCGTGATGGTTGAAGACGGCGGTGAACTCAAAACAGCCTCTGCCCTGCCCAATGCCAAGGTAGAAGTCACGATTCTGGAAACCGACCGCGCCGATAAAATTATCGTTTTCAAGAAGAAGCGGAAGAAGCAGTACCGCCGGACGCGTGGCCATCGGCAGAGTTTTACTGCTGTCCGCATCGAAAAGATTTCGGTTTAACGGAGTTCATTCATGGCTCATAAAAAAGGCGTCGGCAGTTCACGAAACGGCCGTGACAGTAACGCGCAGCGTCTGGGTGTGAAACGGTTCGGCGGTCAGCTGGTCAGCGGTGGCTCGATTCTTGTCCGCCAGCGCGGGACCAAATTCAAGCCCGGTCTCAATGTCGGCATCGGCAAGGACGATACTCTCTTCGCAAAAGTCACCGGTGTCGTCAAATTCGAAGACAAGGGTCATTCCGGCCGCTTCATCAGCATCCACCCCGCAGAATAGCTTTCCGGTGTCAGGCCCGCTGAAGGACATTGGATAAGTACAACAGTCGTCGGACAACAGTCATCGAATAGCCGAACATTGGGGGAACAGGTGTCCTCACTGACAAATTTCCGATAACTGTTGTCCGTCCTTCAGCAGGCCTGACACCGCTTTTTCCTAGCCATGTTCATCGACGAAGCAATAATCACCGTGCGGGCGGGAGACGGCGGGCATGGATGCATTGCCTTTCGTCGAGAGAAGTTCGTGCCTCGAGGCGGGCCCAGCGGTGGCGATGGCGGTAACGGCGGCAACATCTACTTCATCGCCAGCGACCAGGACAACACCCTGCTCAAGTTCCGTTACAGCCACATCTTTCGCGCGCCTCGCGGAAAACATGGGGAAGGCAGCAACCGCCATGGGAAAAATGGCGAGGATCTGGAGATCTCTGTGCCGCTCGGAACGGTCGTCTACGATCTCGAGACAGGCGAACTCCTGCATGACTTTACTCAACGCGGGGAACGCGTGCTGATCGCGGCCGGCGGCCGCGGCGGACACGGGAACGCGCACTTCGCGTCATCGGTGAATCGTGCACCGAGCCGCGCGCAGGACGGCAAGCCGGGCGAACACCGCGAACTGCGTCTTGAATTGAAGCTTCTGGCAGACGTTGGGCTTGTCGGATTCCCGAATGCCGGAAAGTCGACTCTGATCTCCAGCATTTCGGCGGCGCGCCCCAAGATCGCGGACTATCCGTTCACGACTCTCGAACCGAACCTCGGCGTGGTCGCCTACGATCAAGACAAGTCGTTCGTCGTGGCCGATATTCCCGGTCTCATTGAAGGCGCCCACCTCGGGCATGGTCTTGGCATCCAGTTCCTGCGCCATATCGAGCGAACAAGGCTGCTCCTACACCTGGTCGACGTCTCGCCGACAGAGGATCGCGACCCTGTTGCGGACTTCAAAACCATCGAAAAAGAACTGACCCAACACAATCCGGACCTGCCGAAAAAGCCTCGGATTGTCGTGGCGACAAAGCTCGATGTTGCAGATCCTGTAAAGCTTCGCAAACTTCAGCAATGGTGTAGACAGCGGCAGATCGAACTGATTAAAATCAGCTCCGTAACAGGTGAGGGTCTCGAAGAGTTGAAACATCGTATCATCCGAAAACTCTCTTCCGAAACGCCTGGGGAATCGTGAGGATCGCTATCCTGGGCGGCACTTTCGATCCTATTCACAACGGTCACCTCGCAGCAGCTCAGTCTGTCTCTTCCGCATTTCGCACGAACGAATTTCACTTTGTTCCTGCGTTTACTGCACCGCACAAGCAGTCGCAGGACACTGTCTCTGCGTTCCATCGCTTTGCCATGATCGCGCTTGCGATCGCACCGTTCGACGGATTTCGAGTATCGACCATTGAAGTGGATTCGATGGAAAAGCGATACACCGTGGAGACGCTCGAGCGCATGCGTTCTGAATGCCCGGATGGCGAGTTTCTTTTCGTGCTCGGCACAGACATGTATCGGGATTTTGAGACCTGGAAGAACTACCGTGCCATGTTCGGACTCGCGCATCTTGTCGTTGTTCATCGTCCTGGATTTACGTTCCGGGAAGATCTGGCGCCTTATCGCGTGATA
>DASTBJ010000631.1:0-9493 GCA_035712125.1 Terriglobia bacterium | reverse complement strand
GTAAGGCGATCAAGATTCATCCTCTCGTCTGCACGGCGTTCAATGCTGACTTCGACGGGGACCAGATGGCAGTGCACATTCCGCTGTCTCCGGAAGCGCAGATCGAGGCATCAGTATTGATGCTTTCCACGCAGAACCTGTTGTCTCCTGCCAGCGGTCACCCGGTCGCGGTGCCCACGCAGGACATGGTTCTGGGCGTTTACTACATGACGCGCGCAAAACCCGGCACGCGAGGTGAAGGCCGTACTTTCGGTTCGATTGAGGAAGTCCTTCTGGCGCTCGATCATGGTGAGGTGGAGACGCAGACGCCTATCCGCTTGCGATACTCGGGCCCGTTGATCGACATGACATCGGCCTATGACGAGCAGGCAATCGTCCACGCCGAAGTTCTGGACGCCAACAACTACATGCTCAACACCACGGTGGGTCGCGCGATCCTGTTCGACAACCTGCCGAAGGGCATGCCCTTCATCAATGGCCTGCTGAAGAAGAAGGGGCTGGGACAGCTCGTCAGTTTCACCTACCTGCGCTTTGGCGCGGAGATGACGGTGACCATGCTCGATCACATCAAGGAACTCGGTTTCCTGTACGCAACCCGCGCGGGTATCACGATCAGTATCGATGATCTGATTGTGCCTCCGGGCAAGCGCGCCTTCGTCGAGTCGTCTCAAAACGAAGTCGTCAAGGTCGACCAGCAGTATCGCGACGGCGCGATCACCAACGGCGAGCGGTACAACAAGGTCATCGCCATCTGGTCCGACGTGACCGAGAAGATCTCGGACATGATGTTCAACGAGATGGAGAAGGCCGAAAAGGCCAGTCACGGGTTTAACCCGATCCTGCTTATGGCCGATTCGGGCGCTCGGGGATCGAAGCAGCAAATCCGCCAGCTTGCTGGAATGCGCGGGCTGATGGCAAAGCCCTCCGGCGAGATCATTGAAACACCGATCACGGCAAACTTCCGGGAAGGTCTCAACGTGCTGCAGTACTTCATCTCCACGCACGGCGCGAGAAAGGGTCTGGCGGACACGGCACTGAAAACAGCCGACTCGGGCTATCTGACGCGGCGTCTTGTCGATGTCGCCCAGGATGTCATCATCAGCGAGAACGACTGCGGCACTCTCGATGGAATTTTCGTCGGTTCGATCGTGGAATCAGGCGAAATCATCGAACCGTTGCGCGATCGCATCATCGGGCGCGTGTCGCTTGAAAAGATCAAGGACTACGAAGGACGCGTCATCGTCGACGTCAACGAGGAAATTACGGAAGATCTCGCAGGATCCATACAGTCTGCGGGTATCGAACGCGTCAAGATTCGTTCGGTGCTCACTTGCGAGTCGCGCCGCGGAACCTGTGTCCGGTGCTACGGCCGAAATCTGGCTACTGGCAAACTTGTCGAGATTGGCGAGGCCGTCGGCGTGATTGCGGCCCAATCGATAGGCGAACCCGGAACACAGCTGACGATGCGGACATTCCATATCGGAGGAACTGCGAGCAGAGTCACGGAGCAGACGAGTCTCGAGGCCAAGAACTCGGGAACGATCAAGTTCCACGGCTTGCAAACGGTTCGGAACCAGGAAGGGTCTCTGGTGGCGATGAACCGCAACGGTGTAATCGCCGTTCTGGACGACAAGGGACGAGAGAAAGAGCGCTATACCGTCGTGTACGGCGCGAAGGTCCGCGTTGAGGAAGGAAGCCCGGTGAAAGTCGGTGCTACCCTCGTTGAATGGGATCCCTACACGTTCGCGATCCTGACGGAAGTTACGGGATCCATCCAGTTCAAGGACTTGCTCGAGGGCGTCACCATGCACGAAGAACTGGACGAAGTGACAGGTCTCTCTCGGTGGGTCGTTACGGATTCGCCGGATGAAAAAAGGCAACCGACCATTCAGATTCGCGATGACAAACACAAGGTCCTGCGGAAGTACCTCATCCCGACTCGCGCCCACCTGATGGTAGCCGACGGAGACACTGTCCACCAGGGCGACGTTCTGGCGAAGATTCCGCGTGAAACCACCAAGACCAAGGACATCACGGGCGGATTGCCTCGCGTGGTGGAACTGTTCGAAGCTCGCAAGCCGCGAGAGACCGCGGTCATCACCGAAATCGACGGTATCGTGAAATATGGGGACATCACCAAAGGCCAGCGCAAGATCGTCGTCGTGAACGAAAATGGCGTCGAGCGTGAATACGCGCTGCCTCGCGGCGTTCATGTGAATGTGCAGGAAGGCGAACACGTTCGCGCCGGCGAGCCGTTGATGGATGGTCCACGTAATCCACACGACATCCTGGCGGTTCTCGGTGAAAAGGAACTGCAGGCCTATCTGGTCAATGAAATCCAGGAGGTCTACCGGCTCCAGGGCGTCAATATCAGCGACAAGCACATCGAAGTTATCGTTCGCCAGATGATGCGCTGGATCAAAATCGAGGATGTCGGTGACACCGAGTTCCTCGTGGACGAGCAGGTCGATAAATTCCGATTCCAGGAAGAGAATGACCGCGTGAAGAAGTCGGGCGGCAAACCCGCTTCCGGCCGCCCGTTGTTGCTCGGAATTACCAAGGCTTCTCTGTCCACAGAGTCGTTTATTTCTGCGGCGTCGTTCCAGGAGACCACTCGCGTGTTGACCGAAGCTTCAATCAGCGGAAAGATCGATTATCTCCGGGGATTGAAGGAGAACGTCATCATGGGACGTTTGATACCCGCCGGTACCGGCCTCGAATACTACCGAAATGTCGAGTTGATCTCCGAGGAACCGGAACCCACCGTTGACGAAGTTCCGATGGAACTCGATGAAAACGGTTTGCCTCTCGACGACATGCGAGGGGAAGACCGCATGTCCACCTAGAACTCCAGGGGAGGATTCCCACCCGTCTTGGGCCGGGGATCCTCCCACCCTGTCCGGGGAAAACGGTAGAAAACGGGGGTTGGCCTTGCCACCCTCATGTCCTTTACCTATCCTCGTCCTATGAAACAGCCATCGCGACGGCTAAACTCTCTGCTTTTACTCGTCCTCTGCATTCCTGTCATGCATTTGCGAGCTTCCGCTCAGGTTTCTGCTGTTGCCACAGCGGATGTCCGGCCAACGCCGACAGTCCTGATTGAAGCGAGGGTTATAGGGATACCCGCGTCCGAATTCCGCAATCTGGGTGTGATCTTTCCCGAGTCGTCGGATGTACTGGATGGCCCCATGGGTTTTGCAGTCGTTCTTCCGGAAACGGAGACACAGGCATTGTTGAAGCATCCGCGGACTACGAATGTACACAATCTCAAACTGCAGGGAGCGCCGGGGAGTTCTTTGAAGTTCAGAGTGGACTCCCGTGTCCCGGCCAACGTGAACGCTCCCGCGCAATTTTATGAGGTTGGGATGATGTTTGAAGTGGCGCCCGAAGTATTTTCGGGGCGCCGGATCGCGTTGTCTTCGTCGTCGTTCACTCAGGTACGACGCAGTCAGGAGATGGTAGCCGGGTTGGCTCCAGTCGTGTTTCAAACGGTACCCATCAAGCACAACATCCAGATCCCGGAAGGCAAAACAATTGTGCTGGGCGGCTTTCTGACGACCGCGAATTCCTCAGGTCTTCCCGCCATCTCTGCAGTGTCCGGTAATCCGCTCCTTGGTTACATCGCATCCAGGAGTCCCCGTAAGGGAGAAGACCCCGAGATCGTGGTGCTTTTGACGCCGAGGGTGTTGGGAGCCGTTGAGGCGGCTCCGCCAGCGCCGGTGTTTTCAGCATCCCCGGCTGTGACTGCTGTAACGAAGAATGAACCAGTGGCGTTCGTCCCTGCGGTGCCCGCTTCGATTCCCATCCCCAGCGCTATTCCAAACCCGATACTGAACCCCGTTCCCAGGCCGGACGTTCCGGCGGCATCTGCTGCGAATTCACCCGCGGTTGCTGTCCGGCCGACTCCGCCGCCTTCGCGGACGCCAGCTCCAAAAACGAACCTGCGCTTCTACACCGTACAAGTTGGCGCCTTTAGCAGCAGTGCCAACGCAGAGGCGCTGGCGATGGATCTAAAGAAGAATTTTGAAGGCGTTTTCGTTGACGAAGCCCCAGACGGACCGACTCCCTTTCGCGTTCGGGTTGGCCGGCTATCGACCCAGGCGGCCGCTCAGCGCATCCAATCCAAGCTGAAGGTACACGGCTTGGATGGTTTTGTCGTGACACCGGACGGTCGCTGACATCCCTCTCTTTCCGATCTCATATCCTTTTCAGAATCAGAGTTTTATAGACAGACACCACATTCTTGAGATCTCCCTTCATGTCCCCGTGTGACCATACGCCCGATGTTGGTATGGAAGCCATCAGGCTCTGCGGATCTCGCAGAGGCGCAGAAGGAGCTGGCGCGCAGATCACTCCCGGGGGCGATGTCGTACTTTGCCCTTCTCCTTGTTGTCGGATTGTTTACCTCCTACCCCGACGACTACCCGATTCTCTTCAACTCGGTCGCAGCTGTGCTGCTTTTGACTGGAGTTGTACGGGTGGTATTGGCTCGAGCCATTGAAATAGAAAGCGCCTGGACCGAGAGGTGGGGACGAACCGCATTCGGTTGGGGGGTAATGCTTAGTGGCACTGTCTGGGGGCTTTTCTCCGCGGTTGCGTTCGCTTATTACCAGGACCAGTGGACTGGAATGATTGTACTTCTGATGACCTCCGGCATTGCTGCGGGTGGGTTGACTTCGCTGGCTCCGGACATCTTCCTGGCGCGTTCCTACCTGTCCGCGATGCTGCTTCCCTCAATCCTTGTGACCACTGTGCGCGGGGGTGCTCAGGGGTATTCCACGGCGATGACGATCAGCATTTTCATGCTATTTCTGCTGATTGAATCCAGACATCAGAGCTCGAATTACTGGCAGAGCTTTCAGGACCGGGCTGCACTTCGTGCCAAAGCCGCAGAACTGAACGACGCCAAGGAAGTGGCCGACGAGGCGACGATCGCGAAGAGTAATTTTCTTGCGAAGATGAGCCACGAAATACGGACGCCGATGAATGCTGTAATCGGCATGACAGAGCTTCTGCTGGACTCCGAGCTCGACCCTCAAAGAGAGCGATTCGTTCGCACCATCAAGGATTCTTCCGAGTCTCTGCTGGAGATTGTGAACGACATTCTCGATCTTTCAAAAATCGAAGCAGGCAGGATTGAACTGGAAACCGTCGACTTCGATCTCCGTGATAGCGTCCACGACGTTCTTCGTGTGCTTTCGCTGCGCGCCCACACAAAGGGCCTCGAATTGTCGTGCCGCGTGCGCCCGGACGTTCCGTATGCGCTTTCAGGGGATGGTGGTCGATTGCGCCAGATCCTGGTAAATCTCGTCGGCAATGCGATCAAATTTACCCCTCAGGGGGGCGTGCTCGTTCAAATCGAACTGAGGGAAAAGACCGAAGACAGCGTGATGCTGCATTTCGCGGTCTCCGATACGGGTATTGGCATTCCCGAGGAATACCGGACACGCATTTTCGAGCCCTTCGCTCAGGCAGATAGTTCAACGACGCGCCAGTACGGTGGAACCGGATTGGGACTGAGTATTTCGAAGGCGCTGGTTGAAATGATGCAGGGAATGATCTGGTGCGACAGTGAGGCCGGCAAGGGCAGCGTGTTTCACTTCACCGCGAGATTCGCGGTTCGGAAGGCCGCGGTAACCCCGGTGGCCTTCGTTGGTGTTTCCGGTCTTGCAGGACTCCAGGTTCTTATTGTGGAGGATGTTCCGGACAACGCACGTATTCTCGGCGAGACGATCCAGAGTTGGCGAATGCGGCCAACGATCGTGCAGAGCAATCAGGACGCGATGGGCGTTCTTCACCGTTCGAGGAATGGTGGAACGAAATTTGACTTCATCATCGTGGACTCGGAGATGGCGGGTGAAAGCGGCTTCAGTCTCGCGGAGCACATCGTCAGAACCCCTGGACTCCCGACACCGATCATGATGCTGACATCCGTCGCGCAGGCGGGCGGTGTGGAGCGCTGCGCCAGGCTGGGTCTGAGGGTCTATGTCATCAAGCCCGTCACCGATTCCGACCTCTTCGATGCGATGATGTCGGTTCGGGGCGCCGGAAAGGAGATCTCCGAATCCAGGGTTGCAAACGCCGTACAGATGCCGGAGAGGCAGCAGGCGCCGGGACATCGCCGGATCCTCGTGGCCGAAGATAATTCCGTCAACCAGGAAGTGGCCCAGCAGATGCTTCAGAGACGGGGATATGCGGTAACAATCGCCCCCAACGGCCGAGAAGCGGTGAAACTCGTCGCGGAAGGCGGCAAATTTGACCTTATTCTCATGGACATTCAGATGCCGGAAATGGATGGGTTTCAGGCCACAGCAGCTATCCGCGACCTCGAGAAGGGCGGACCGCAGACGCCGATTGTCGCAATGACGGCACATGCCATGAAGGGCGATCGAGAGCGTTGTCTCGAAGCCGGAATGGATGGATACGTTTCGAAGCCCGTTCAGAGCAAACTGCTGTACGAGACGATCGAGGCCATAACCTCGAATCGGACGCCCGAGCCGAAAGCAGATGCGCCTGCGCCGGAAGCCGTCAGCCTCGAACAGACCGCAATCAATATTGATGAAGTGCTTGACCGTCTGGGAGGCAATGTCGGCCTTCTGCAGAATGTGGTCGCGCTTTTCGATGAGGACTGTCCAGGTCAAATGTCCCGAATCCAGGAGGCCATCCGGTCTAGTGACGCTCAAGCATTGGCTGCTGCAGCACACACCTTGAAGGGATCCCTGCTCGTCTTGTCCGCGGACAAAGCTTCCAGGGTCGCAGCGCAGCTGGAGAAGCTGGGCCGTCAGTCACAGCTTCAGGGAGCGAGCGACTGGTTTTCGATTCTCCAGACGGAAGTTGCCGCGGTGGGAAAAGAACTTCAGAGGAGTCTGAAGGAACGCTTCATTGTAGCGGTGCGCGATTAGTTAGCGCCCTCGCCCGTGGAACCCACGGACGATCTCCGACCTCCGCAATAAACTGTTTTAGCGCGCCTTCAAACGTCGAGTTCTGAATATCCATGGTCTTCAGACTCGGGATATCGGTCCACGCGAATGGAACGATTACATGTGGGCGATACTCATAAAGCCTTCGCAATTCCGTCATGTAGTACCTCGTGTCGGTGCTTGGTCCGCGATCGACTGCAGAACCGACAGGCACCGACAGGTTGTATTCGAAGATACCCCAGTGGGTTCCCGCCATAGACAGCCGCCTGAACAGATCGGCCGTTCCTGTTCTGCCAAAGTTCTGGCCATCAAATGTGTTGAACACCGTGACCCCTACGGAGCCTACGGGAGAAATAAATGCTGTTTCCAGCGGACTCGCGGAGGAATCCAGCCTCGGATTTTTGTTCTGGCCGAAAAGAAAATCTGCCGGTATCTGATGCGAGTAAAAACGCGACGGCGGGATCGTAAATGTGCTTGCCGGAGCGGGTGAAGTGGTCATCCACGAGGCGAAGTCACGGACGTAGTTGCTGATCACGTAAACGCGAAACTGGGCCCAGAGTTCCCAGAAGGGGTCGCCTGGACGTGGGACTCTTGGGGCATCAAACCCCCCGTCGAGGAAGTCCTGGCCGCTGGAAGGCAACTTCAGACGTGTTGCCTGATAACGTGCGAATGGAATCGGACCGCTGGAGTCGAAATACCGCAGCCGCCAGGTGTTGAACGCAGTCTTGAAGTCGCGGTTGAACGTGTGCCCATCGCGGTTGTCATCCGTCGACGGACTGAGATCGCCCTGATATTTCTTCAGCCGAATCCAGTCGCGAAACTCTTCCACCATAAACGGGCTGTAATCGGCAGCCATCGGTTGAGCCAGTACCCGTTCTCCCTGCGGATGGCTGCGTTCGTAGCTCAATTCCACTTCGCCATCCCCGCTCACCGTCAGCAATGTATTTGGATAATCCTCCATGTGTTCGGCGAGTCTGGAGCCAACGACCCGCGCTCCCTCCTCGATCCGCCGTCTGAGTGTTCTGGCGTGCCGGGAGGGCGTTATCCAGGCGGCATTCGGAACTTCGGTGGCTCCGGCAGTCGTTTCGGGGTCCGCGATCCATCCATCGGCGAACCATTGCGCGTTACGAACATCCTGCCGGATTGCTGCCTTGCGAAGATCATTCATTCCGTGAAAGAAACCGGACATCAGCGTGATGTGGACGATCAGGTTGTTGGCTCGCGCGCGTGCAACGATCCTGTCGAGGTCCTCGAGGGTTCGCTTCATCTGAGCTGAGGTCAACGGCTTTTGCAGATCCCATTCGGGGTATGCGATGGTCAGCCCTGTGGAAAACCCGACCAGGACGTGTGGTGCGGATCCGATGCGCCGCCGGAGTGACTCAGCCTGGCGGGCGAAGCGCTCGTCCGTGTCGCCCATGTATTCGACATAGTGGACGGCCACCACGAGCGAATTATCAAAGGTGCCTTTTTGAATCGAGCGGCTCTGGCGAGCTGCGAATTGGGATGTGACGAGTGCCAGCAGGACGACAACAGAAAAGACTCGACGGGTCAGCCTGGAGCGCATTTCAGGAGTTTCTGTGAGGCCGCCGGATTTACCAAGCGGTTTTCCGTGGGGAACCGGCGGGTTATTCGGCGACGGTTGCGCGAGTCGAGACCTCGACACGATTTCGTCCTGCCTGCTTTGCGCGGAACAGGGCGTCGTCGGCATCCCGAATGACGGAGTCAGCGGTTCTGTAGCGGAGTGCTTCAGCAATGCCAATGCTGGCGGTCACCGATACCGCCTCCCAGTTTGTGCGCACAGGGGTTATCGAGATTGCCCGGCGGACGCGATCGGCAATCGAGAACGCCTGAGCGACATCACATTTGGGGAACACGATGATGAACTCTTCTCCGCCATACCGTCCGGCGGAATCGTACGGACGCAATACCGATGTCATGCGGGATGCGGTTTCACATAACACACGGTCTCCAACGGTGTGCCCGCAGGTGTCGTTGACAGACTTGAAGTGGTCGAGATCCACCATGGCGATGCACAGGTTTGCGCCGTCGCGATAAGCGCGGTCCATCTCAATTGCGAACCGTTCCATAATCGCGCCGCGATTGAGGACTCCGGTCAGGGAATCCAGAGTTGCCTGACGCCGCAGCTTCTCCTCGAGTTCCACGATGCGCTTCCCGGACCGCAGCCGCGCTTTCAGTTCGGCAGGGTGAAACGGTTTTCGAATGTAGTCATCGGCTCCGGCATCCATGCCCATCACGACAGAGGCGGAATCCGTGTTCCCGGTCAGTAGAAGAATATAGACATAAGCGCCCGTCGTCCTGCGGACCCGCCTGCAGACCTCGAGACCGTCCATGGCGGGCATCATCCAGTCCAGGATGGCGATCTGGGGACGCTCATCTCCCTTAAGGACCTGCCATGCCTGATCGCCATCCTCGGCGACGATGACATCGTAGCCATCGGCTTTCAGGCTGGCCTCCAGCATGCGCGAAGAAATCCGGTCGTCGTCAGCGATAAGCACCCTCATGGCCGGATCATAACTGAAGGACAAAACCAGCACGGTCAAAGTAATTCCAGG
>DASTBJ010000630.1:0-2074 GCA_035712125.1 Terriglobia bacterium | reverse complement strand
TGGCCGAGCGTCGCCACGGCCGCCTTTCGTTTGTCGGTCAGCACGGAAAGCAGCTTGCGTGCTTCTCCGGCCTGACTTGGGGACTCGCGTATCGTAATCACGTCGCCGTCAACTTCCACGTGCTTGGAATTCACGGCCTTCGGGGCAGCCAGTGCTACCCGGGCGTGAATTGCCGCGGAGGAGTCCGGCAACTCCTGGACAACTTTCACCAGAGCTTCATTGGCGGAGTCCAGAACCTCGCTGCCGTCGAACGTGAGGACGCGTCCTACGGCATCGGTGAAGAAGTCCTGCGCGATCAGTTCTTCTTCATAGCCTTTCGCCGGCCGAACGCGAATCAGAAGCGGGGTGGAGACAATGTCCTCCTCCTCGAGATGCAACGTCACCTGGATGTAGTAATTTCCAGGCTCAGCCACATCCCAGCCGTTGCGCCCCACAGACAGGAACAGGGAATCGCTGATCTCCCTGCCCGGTTCGAGGACGATCTGCTTTTCCTGCCAGCAGCGCTGTGCATAGGACAACAGCTGCCGCGCAGGCTTGCCCTGCTTCTTGATGACGACGGTCATCCGTTCGGTCATCGTAAGAATTTTGTCGTCCACCAGCTGAGGCTGGTCCGACACGTTCTTTAGTTTGAGGTGCACAACCACGGGCTCGAGAAACTCGAAATCGCTGGAAGCGCGAGGAGTCTCGATGTCGAGTTTGAGTTTCGGCTCCGCAGACACTCTCATCTCCCTGAAGCCGTGATGGTCGAACCAATCGGCATTGCCCTGCTGTACGAATTTGAACGGTGCATGCCGGACGAAGAGGAGTTCCTGGTTACTGAAGCGGAACATGAAGTCGGAGAAAAACCCTACCTGTCCTCCGGGAACCGCATAGGGATAGTTCATGAAGCTTCGGGCCAGAGGCTCGTTGGCCAGCGGGATCCAGGGCGTGCCGAGAGCCTTCTGCCAGGAGTGGGCGAGGTTGAAGGCGTGTCCCATTTCGTGGCAGGCCGTCCAGAAAATCATGCGTTGGACCCACGCCGCGGGCGCAGCATCCCCGGGAGGGGCATTCTTGATGAAGGAGTCGACAAACAGAGAGGTGCCCTGGCGATGATTGGGGCCGATATCGTCGAACATGATTCCGCCGAGGCTTGTCCCCGTTTCATGCAGGGAAGCGAACAGCGTCCACAATGCCCATTGAGGGGCATTAATGAACTTCGACCAGTGCACCTGCATGGCGTCGTGCATCTCCGAATCGCTCCATTTGGCGTCAACACCCGCCGCTGCGATCGGGATGACGTTGTTCCCGGCAGATATTGAGACTTCGAATCCCATTCTTCGGAATACGTTGGCAATCGTTAGATTTTCGGCCGGCAAGCCCGCAGGCCGGTTGGGATGCGAGTTTGTGACATAGCTGAGAGTCGCGGTAACTCCCTGCGCGCAATCGAACTCGAGGTTGACCTGCCGGAAATATCGGGACTTGTACTTGTATACGCGAACTTTGCTGCCCGCGCCTGTAAAGGTTGCCGTCGCGCTCGTGGGACCAAAAGCGGTACGGCTTACTTGAATCTTTACCTTGGTGTAGGGAATGAGCGCGACATTGCCCTCCTTGTACCAGATGGGACCTTCGTAAGTATTGGTACCCGTCTTTGCGACATTCGCGATCCAGTTCGCTTCGGCGACCAGGAGACCGGCAATGCGTCCGCTCGCTCTCATCTGCGGAAAGTGTCCATCGACATCGACTCGAAGATCTTCATTCACGAAGACGATGGCAGAGGAGGTATCGAGGTTTTCAGTGTCTTCCGAACTTGGAAGGTCCTGATCGAACTGAGGACCGGGATCCGGGTTCGGAATGGGGATCGGAACGGGCTGTGGTATAGGGACCGGGACTGGTGATGGGAAGGGTGCCGAATACACATAGAGTCCGCTATTCGGTAGCAGGAGCGGCAGGGGCGGAATGATGGGCAGATCGAGTGGTTCCGCTTCCTGGCTTTCAATGGTCTCTTTCAAAGATCGCACGTTTTGCCTGATGTCTTTTGCCATACGTTCCTCCAGACAATGGACCAATGCGCGCTGTATCAGCACACGTGGGCCCG
>DASTBJ010000629.1:0-7976 GCA_035712125.1 Terriglobia bacterium | reverse complement strand
ACAATATGCGTGATCTCATAGTAACGGCTTTCCAGGAATTTTTTGCCGTCATCCATGCATGCGGACCACGCGTTGTGCGAGGCACTCCGAGACTCACGGCGCGTGAGCACGACGGTTTTAAGGCTCGGATAAGTCTTCAGTGCTTTACGTGTAACGGCTTTGACATCTCCGTTGGCGGAAACACCAAGAACGATGTCCATCGTTTCGCGATTCCCGATAACGATGTCGGAGTGCTTCATCAGAGCAGGCATGACTTCTCGAGCGTCTGAACCCCACTTCCACAGGTTTTTCCGATGATTCAGATCACAGGATACCGTGAGCCCTGCCTTCTTCGCTTTCCGCATAGCATCCAACGTAACGTCGGCCGCAGAAGCACTGATGGCAGGAGTAATTTCCGAGACATGGAACCATCCGGCATTTTCAAATATCCGTTCCCAGCCGATATCTCCCAACTTGGTCAGAGCCATGGCGCTGTTCTCGCGGTCGTAGAGAATTCTCGGCGGGCGCTGGTTCGCACCGGGTTCAAGGTAGTACAGGCCGAATCGTCCGTTCCCGCGCACGATCTGCGACGTGTCGACTCCGAAACGGCGAAGTTCTCCGATGCACATTTCTGAGAGCGGGTTCTGTTCGGGCAACACGGTGACGTGCACCGCAGGGAGGCCAAGCACCGAGAGCCCGATGGCCACGTTGGCTTCACTGCCGCCAAAGGTGGCTTCCAGTCGAGGGGTCTGAAGCAGGCGCTCGGTTCCCGGTGCCGAGAGACGGAGCATCAATTCTCCGAACGTAACAACCCTCGTTACGTCCTTCATGAACGGGCCTTCCGAATCTTTTCCAGGAATTGCTTCGCGGTTTCGGTGATGACCTTCGAATCGCTCGCTTTTTGATAACCCGTCAGGTAGCCGCTGACGCCGACAGCAATGCATCCGGCTCTGATCCAGTCGGTAACGTTGTCGAGGCTCACGCCGCCTGTAGGCATTAACTGTGCCTGGGGGAGCGGACTGCGCACGGCCTTTACGAAACCCGGGCCAAGTCCTTCGCTGGGAAATATCTTGATGATCTCTGCGCCGACTTCCATCGCTTCTATGATTTCCTTCACTGTTCCTGTTCCCGGCATGTGCGGCACCTGATAGCGATTGCACAACCGGGCGGTATCGACATTCAACGCAGGGCTCACGACAAACTGGGCGCCGGAAAGGATTGCGATGCGCGCTGTTTCGGGATCGAGCACCGTTCCGGCTCCTACGATCATCTGGCCGTCATACTCTCGCGCCAGGCTCTCAATGACGTCTGCGGCGGCCGGAACGGTGAATGTGACCTCGAGAACAGTGACGCCTCCAGTCATGCATGCTTCGGCGATGCGTGCCGCATGATCTGCGACATCAGCTCGGATAATGGCAACCAAACCGGACTCGATAATCCGGTTAAGCACAACAAGCTTCTGAATAGACATGGGTGGGAATTATCGCTTGTTAGTCGAAGGCGACTGAACTATTTTACTCGCCATGCAGCCGGTAGCTCCGAATCAGCAGCAGGCGCTCGTTGAGCGCCTTTCAAGGATGTGTGGTGGCGCGTACAGTCCTGAGACACGCCGGAAGTATTTCATTTCCGGACCGCAATGGGCGGCCGCTTACCAGGGCCAGGCCTTGTTCTTTGCGCCGACCAGAAAGCCAATCACCTTCGAAGACGTGATTCGGGAATTTGGCCGCCTGGGCATTGGTTATTGGGCGACGCATGACAGTGATGTGATTCCGTCGGACCAGTTGGGTACCGATCGACAGGCCGAAATCATCAGCAGAATTCAGACCACCCTGAAGAATCATGGAGTGAAGTGCTCGATGGTCACGACCGAGACGTTCTTCCATGAGGTTTTTGCGGCGGGCCCGGCTGCGGAGTCTCCCGAGATACGCGAATATACGAAGTTCCGTGTGACCAACACTGTCAATATCGGCCATGAACTGGGAGCCTCCTATGCTGTTTACTGGCCGGGTTCGCTCGGGTATTTGACGCAGGGTGCCATTGAAGAGACACAGACCTTGCGATGGTATGCCGAATCGCTTAATGCGGCGTGTGACCGCGATATTGTCGTGGCTAAGGAAAAGAACCGTCCCACACTGAAGCACTGTCTGGAAGCGAAACCCTTCGAGCCCCAGGCGGAGATTCTGCTCCCCACAAGCGACGCCATGCTCGCGTTCATCGAGTCGGGCCTGCTGACGCATCCCGAGATGGTCGGCTTGAATCCCGAGTTTCTTCACGAACTGATGTGGGGCGGCGCGCCGCGCGCTGCGCTGGCCAGGGCGCTCGTGGCCGGAAAGTTGTGGCACTTTGACATCAACGATGGATACCGATTGAAGCACGACGTGGATATCGGTGTTGGAATGGTGAACCCCCTTGAATGGCTGAACACTCTGGTTCTATTGCGCGCGCATGGATTCAAGGGACCGTTCAACCTCGATTTCAAGCCGCATCGCACTACGAGTAACTGGGGCGTATTCAACGTGAGCTTTCCAACCGCAGTGGATCGCTTTATCACGTTGTGGGAAGTCGCGGGTGAGGCGATGGAAGATCCTGTGCTACGCGAAGCCACGGATGCGCTGAAAGCCGGCTCAGGGGTTAAAGCCGGAACCGATGGTCGCGCGATCCACGAAGCGAACAGGGAACTGCTCACGCTGCACGAGTTGATCGCGCACCGTCTCGTCCAGTTGCTGCTCGGACTACATCGCGGCCGCACGTTCTCGGTATAACAACCTTCTGCTGATTTGAACAAATGTACTGGCTAGGAATTGACGTTGGCACCGGTGGAACGCGAGCCCTTCTCGTCAACGAGGAGGGAAAAGTGCGTCACGGATTCACCGCGCCTCATGAAGAGATGCGGATGGAGCGTGCTCTCTGGGCGGAACAACGTCCAGAGAATTGGTGGGACGCTGTGCAAGCGGCCATCCGAGGAGTCCTTTCGGCGGCTGGAACGAACGGCAAAGACGTTGCTGGAATTGGTCTGTCGGGGCAGATGCATGGTCTGGTCCTGCTGGACAGCAACAACAGCGTCATTCGCCCTGCACTGATCTGGTGCGATCAGCGCAGCCAGAAACAGGTTGACGACCTGAACGAATCCATAGGCCAACGAGCGATTCTGGATTACATCGCGAACCCTGTTCTCACTGGATTTACGCTTCCGAAACTGCTCTGGGTTCGCGATAACGAACCCGACCTCTTCTCCCGGGTTCGCAGAGTCCTTCTGCCGAAGGATTTTGTTCGCTTCAAACTGACCGGGGAATACGTCACCGATGTTTCGGACGCCTCCGGGTCGGCACTGTTCGACGTTGTGAGGCGCCGCTGGTCCAGCGAACTCGTGGACCGCCTGCATCTGGACGCGCGAATTCTGCCTCACGTCCTGGAATCAGTCGAGGTCAGCGGTAGGGTGTCCCCAACGACTGCCAGCGCCACAGGCCTTGTTGAAGGGACTCCGGTTGTAGCCGGTGGAGGCGACCAGGCTGCGAGCGCCGTAGGTAATGGAATCGTGGAACCCGGGCCTGTCTCCTGCACCATCGGAACGTCCGGTGTGGTCTTCGCGCACACGCCTTCTCCTTTGTACGATCCTGCAGGGCGTGTGCATACATTTTGTCATGCCGTGCCGGGCGCGTGGCACGTGATGGGAGTGACCCAGGGTGCCGGCTTGAGCCTGCAGTGGTTCAGAAGAAATCTGGCTCCGGTTGAAACCTACGAGACTCTGCTGGCCGAGGCCGCCACCTCTCCTGCAGGCGCTCAAGGACTGTACTGGCTTCCATACCTTATGGGTGAGCGAACGCCCCATCTCGACGCGTCTGCGCGTGGCGGTTGGGTCGGCCTGACCGCAAAGCACACGCGCGCCGACTTGATCCGCGCCATTCTCGAAGGTGTCTCCTATAGTCAGAAAGATGGTCTCGATATCATCGAAGGCCTTGGCGTTAAGGTGGATTCCGTTCGGCTTTCAGGAGGTGGGGCGCGCAGCGGATTATGGCGCCAGGTGTTTGCGGACGTCTTCGGTCGTCGGGTAACGACACTCGAGACAGAGGAAGGCTCCGCCTATGGCGCAGCATTGCTGGCGCTGGCCGGAACAGGGACGTACGGGTCGATCGGTGACATCTGTAAAGCTGCGATACGAGAAATTAGTTCGCTGGAGCCTCGAGCGGAGGACGCAGCCATCTACAGACGGGGACACGACTTATATCAATCGTTGTATCCGGCTCTTAAAGTGATACAGTAGGCGCCATTTCCCGGGAGTTCTATGTTCGAGCGTTACAACGGGCTTGCCCGTCGCGTGGTCTTTTTTGCACGCTTCGCCGCAAGCCAGTCAGGTGAGGCAGCAATCGAGTCAGAGCACCTGTTGCTGGGGCTGATTCGCGAGGCAGGTTGTGTATTTTCGCGTCTGATCCCGTCCCTGGCATTGGAAGAATTGCGTGCCAGCATTCCGCGTAGAGTTGTGGTCGAGAATCCAGCCATGCGGATTCATATGCCACTGTCGGCGGAATTGAGACGCATCCTTGGGTACTCTGCCGAAGAAGCCAATGATCTGGATCAACGGCAGATCGGACCGGAGCATCTCCTGCTGGCTCTCCTTCGGGAAAACACGTGTCTGGCAGCCCGTCTTTTAACAGATGCCGGCGTGCAAATCGAAAGCCTGCGACAGAAACTGGCTTTGGAAGCGCCGTGCGCTGACGCGAGGCCCCTGGAACAACCTTCCGCAGAGGTCGGCCGCGATGTCGTCCACGCCCTGGTGGACAGGTTGCCGGAGCAGGTGCTTGGTCATGTAAAGGAGATAATGGACCGTATTGTCTACAGATTTCGACGCGAGGACATACGGGATGATGAGGCCACGGTAATCCGGGGAACTTTTTCCTCCAACCGCGCGGAAGACCCGGAAGGCACCTCACAGCGATAGACATTCACTCTGAATTGCGTTCAACGTCTTACGACCTCCCTTGATAGAATTCGTTCCGGAATTCACAAGCTTCACTCAGGAGCAAACATGCGAACGAAACTGATGGCGTTGGTTGGAGCCGCCCTATGCCTTGGTTTTCCCGCCGCGATTGGCGCCGGCGAAGGCCCGCAAGCGGGACGCGGCGCAGCAGGGACGGGTTCTTGTGACCGAGCCTGCCTGCAGGGTTTTGTCGATCAATATCTGGATGCCTGGGTCGCAAGGGATCCGAAACGCCTGCCGTTGGCGCCTAACGTAAGGTTCACGGAAAACGGCCAGCGACTCGAACTCGGCGACGGGTCCTGGAATGTCGCCACCGGAAAGGGGAAGTACCGGCTTTGGGTCGTCGATGCCCAGACAGGGCAGGTGGCTCTGCTCACGACCGTTACCGAAGACGGACCGACTGCCGGACAGAATGTGGCATCGATGCTGGCTCTGCGGCTGAAAGTGGCGAATCGCCAGATTTCCGAAGTCGAAGCCCTTTTTGTTCGCCCGGCAACCGGCGGAGGAAATGGGGGCGCGCGTGGCGACGGCACGCGTGGTGTCAATGATGGCGCACGGGGTGTGGCAACTCCGGCAACACCCCCTCTCACTCCGGCGGAACGGCTGGAAGCAATGGGCAGTCCAAATCCGATTTTCATGCAACCGATTCCAAAGTCCGAACGGATGTCGCGCGCGGAACTGATCCGGATTGCGAACATGTACTTCAGTGGCATGCAGCAGAACGACGGTCTGGGGGAGTATCCGTTCACCGAAGACTGTGATCGGTTCGAGAATGCCTCACAGGCGACAAACGTTCCCACTCGGCCAGGTCAATCGAGACCGGATCCAAAGACCGCGAATACATACTCGACGCAGTGGGGTTGTATGGAACAGTTCAAATCCGGCCTGATTCACTTTGTGACCCGCATCCGCGATCGCCGTTACGTTGCGGTCGATCCTGAATTCGGACTGGTGTTCAGCTTTGTCTTCTTCGACCACATGGCCGGAAAGTCCAGAACATATACACGGTCGGATGGGCGAGTGATCACGGGAGGGCCAACGGACCCGTTCACGTGGGAAATTGCGGAGTTGTTCCGCATCGAAAAGGGGAAAATCCGCCGCATCGAGGCGATTCTGGTTCGTTCTCCTTACGGGCAGCAATCTGGATGGAGTACGTACGAGGACAGCATGTCGGACAGAGCACGAGACATAAAGTAGCACACACATGAACGCTATCCTGGTTCTGGCGCTCTTTGTTTTGGCACTCCAGGGTCTGCCCCCTCTCGTGGGCCCGCTGGTACCTGACAGTGGTGGATTCATCAGGGGCGTTGTGCGTCGCGCGGATTCGGGACAGCCAATTCCCGCGGCACAGGTTGCACTTCTCGCCGAAGGTCAATCCGTCGACCAGGCTATGGTTCGCGCGATATATACCGATGTTTCCGGTCAATTCACATTGCGAGGCGTCGAGCCCGGAAGCCACACCGTCCTGGTTCAGGCTGAAGGTCACTTTGGTGTGACCGGCCTGACGGATGGATCCACCCGCACCGCGAGGATCGTACACATCGCGGAGGGACAACAGGTGGATATCGGCGTGGTGAAGTTGATTCCAGGATCCACCATCAGCGGTCGCATCGCTGGTCCTGACGGTAAACCTGTTGCGGCTGCAACGGTCGAGGCCCTCAGGGGCTCATACGTTCGCGGGCGTCTTGCGTTCACGCTTGTCAAAAGCGTAAAGACGGATGACCTTGGAGAGTACAGGTTGTTCTGGTTACCTTCCGGAGGCTATTACATTCGTGCCGTGTACCGCTCTAACGCCGACGCTGGCGCGGAGCATTATCCTCGCATCTTCTTCCCGGGTATTGCGGAAGAGGATGCTGCGCCGCCCGTTCTCGTCAACAGCGGTTCAGAACTGTCTGGTATCGATGTGCAGATTCCTACAACAGCGTACGTAGGAATCACCATCTCCGGACAAGTCGTCGCTGACGGCGGCGGGGAGATCCGCGTGAGCTCCATCCATGTTGCCTCGCGCGACCGGCGGGTTCTCCTTCTCCGTGATGATGCGGACGAGTGGGAGAATCAGGCTGCGGACACGTCCCGAGGCAGGTTCGAAATCCGTAACGTGCCTCCCGGCAGTTACAGTCTGAATCTGGTGGTCCGATACGCGGGGAGAGTTCGCCCGGTGTCGGTTCCTGTGGATGTCGCCGATCGGGATATCGCGAACATGACAGTCCCATTAACTCCGGCATTCGATCTGCCCGGCCGCGCAACCCTGGACGGTTTTGCTTCTGGCGCGGCAGTCCTCAGAGAATCGATTCAACTGGTGCCGACAGAGCCAATGCAGGGGATAGATTCTTTCGCCATTAATCCGCATCCCCAGTCCGGCGAGTTCACCCTGCCGGCTGTGCCTGTCGGTAAATATGCGATTCGAATAGGTTCCGCTTTTCGAACTTTCGATACCTACGTCGCCGATTTGAAACGCGGTGAAGTCAGTGTCTTCGATTCCGGACTCACCATCGGCGGCAGCGTCAACGAGCCAGTGGAAGTCGTGTTGAAGTCGAAAGGCGGCACCCTGACAGGAACCATCATGGACCCGACGAGGCTGCGGCCGTTTCCCTATGCCACGGTCGTCCTGGTTCCGGAGAAGTCACGGCGGCAAAACTTCGCGCTGTACAAGCAAACCTCATCGAGTGAGGACGGCACCTTCGTCTTCACCGGAATTCCGCCCGGTGACTACAAACTCTTCGCGTGGGCTTCCGTTACCCAGGGTGCGTGGGAGAATGCGATCTTCGTGCAGCGATTCGAAGGGAGGGGCGCCGAAGTGACGATTCGGGACGACACTCCGAAACGGATCGAACTGACTGTTATTCCGTAAAAATCGGGGCCAGGCCCGTTGTTTGCATTTTCCGATCTCAAAAAAAGCGAACAACGGGCCTGGCCCCGATTTTTACGAGGTTAAACTAGCCGCGTGCTACAGGCTCCCTACAAGGTTCGAGTCTTGCTCGTGGCGACACTAGTGCTGAGCGCCTTTCTCCTCTTCTGCTTC
>DASTBJ010000628.1:0-7455 GCA_035712125.1 Terriglobia bacterium | reverse complement strand
TAATTGACCGCCAGAGTGCTTCCCGGCGTGACCTGCGTCTGCGTTAGAGAATTGAACGAAGGCAGGCCGTTGTAAGTGATCTGATAGCCGCCACGCACTGTGGTTTTCCCAGCCCCGAACCAGGGAACCTGCCAGGCAAAGCCGATCGCCGGCCCAAAGTTGTTATAGTCATTCGGGAAATAAGTCTTGTCCGGATTCGGTGAATTTGGACCAACGTATTCGAATGCGGTGGGTTCGCCGCGCATTCCCGGATTCCACCAGCCCTCCCAGCTGCGTCCGGACACACCGAAGATTGCCGCCCCGCCGCCGACAGCCTGCGGCATCATGCCGAAGCCGTCATAAATCGAGCCGTAATAATCCCACCGGATGCCGAGATTCAGGGTCAGATTGGTCCGAACCTTCCAATCATCCTTGAAGAACATGCTGAACTCATTGCGGTGTGTATCCCGAACCCGCTGTGGATACGTGAGCCAGGATTCAAACGCGTCGAGTCTGTCCGGGTCCTGCATGTAATAAAACTGCGTCACCTGGTTGAGCGAACCCGCGAGGAAGCTCAGCAGGTTTCGCATTCTCTGGTTGTTGCCGCTGGTTGCGAATCCGACCAGTCCCGGAATGTTCGTACCGCTGATCGCGTTTGGCGGAATGGCCGCGTTCGGCGCATCGCCACCGATGACACGAGGAATCGACGTAATACCCACGCCCGCATCCCTGCCGAGGGAGTGGCCCCTGCGAAGTTCCCCGCCGAACTTGAACGCGTGAGCGTTTCTGGTCCAGCTCAGTGTGTCGGCCCAGGACCATTGGCTCGTCACATCGTTGTAGGCTGCAGTGCTGTTGAGCATTTGGTTCGTCTGGAAATTCACCTGGCCTGTTCCCAAACCAATGAACGTGGGGTATCCAGCGAAGTTGGGGAAGAATGCGCGCGCCGCTTCGCCGCTATCCGGATCTTCCAGGCCGTTGTAGCTGTTCCCGCCGGTGCGTCGCATGCCCGAACGGAACTCATTGACGAGGTTTGGAGAGATTGTCGACGTGAAGTTCAAAGACAACAGCTGCGGTTTGCGGAAGCGCTGGCCTCGAAAACCTCCCGGCCAGGGCTCAAAGTTTGCGACTCCGTAAGAACTTTCATACGTGTACGTACCGCTCAGTTTGTGGTTTTGGCTGAAGTTGTGATCGATCTTGAAATTGATCTGTTTGCGCGCCAGAGAGTCCGGACGATTTAATCCTTCATCGTCGAGCGCGAAAATAGTCTCATTACCGTTCTTTTCGTTGCGAGCCCAACGGTGGCCGGCGGTATTCAATCCGTCGCCAACCTCGTAGTTATTTGGTGTCGGCATGACGCCCAGCAACTTGTTGACGAATCCCGTCGTATCGACTCTCGTCCGGTTCGTGTCCCAGGGGCTGCCCTGGACGACAGCATCAGAACAGTCAGGTTGCGTGGGGATGTTTGCCACGGTTCCAAAGACGCTCACATAACGCAATTGACCCGTAAAAGGTCCGCCGGCGGGATTGTTCGCGGGGCGCAGAGGATTACCGAGCGGGTCGACAACGGCGATGACCGGGTTTGTGGTTCCTGCCTGAGTAACCTGCGTCGCGTTTCCGTTGTTCCAGCCATCGAAATACCGAAAGATCCCATTGCGCGCGCAAGGTGTCAGCACTAGAGGGTTCTGGGTTGTTCGAACGTTAACCAGGGCCTGATCGTAGAGCGCAAAAAAGAATGTCTTGTTTTTGACGATTGGCCCGCCATAACTAAGAACAATGTTGTGAACGTTGTGCCAATCCGGCGCTGTGGGACTCCACTGGCCCGTGAGAGGATCAACGTCGTTATTGTTGTTCCACGTATTGGCGTCCAGCGCGCTGTTTCTGACATTCCATACGGCGCTTCCGCGAAACCTGTTGGTGCCGGATCGGGTCAGAAACTGGAGCTGTGCATTACCGCGTCCCAGCTCCGCATCTACCGGTGCAATGATGACCTTCAGTTCGCCGATGAGATCCGGGCTCATGTGCGTCGCCGTCAACGCATTTGCGGTCCATCGCGCGCCACCTGCCGCATCAACGCCATCGCGTTGGATGTTGGTGGTTCCGAAACCCTCCAGCCCGGCGAAGCTTCCGCGGACCCCGTTGTCCTGAACGGTGACCCCGGGGATCAGCCGATAGAAGTCCATGACGTCGTTGGCGACATTCGGTAAGGTTTCGACCCTGCTCTGAGAGAGTACTCCCCCTACTGACGGGTTCGACGTCGTCAGCAGCGAGTCCGCAGCGACGGACACTTCCACGCTCGTGCCAAGCGTCGCGACGCTGAGCGTGAAGTTCATCCGGAGCCTTTCCGCGTTTCCGAGCCGTACATCCGTGTAGGTTCTGGTCTGAAATCCCGGCAAAGACGCGCTCAACTTGTAAGTGCCGGGCAACAGACTGGCAAAGTTGTAGGCTCCGGATTCATTGCTGATCACGGTTGTAACGACGCCAGTGTCGTCATTCGTCGCGGTGACGGTCACGCCGGGAATCAACGCGGCCGTTGCGTCCGTAACCGTGCCACTGACCGTAGCATTTGCCGATTGACCGAATGACTGCACCGAGAGGACCAGAGATAAAAGAGCAGCCGTTGAAACGAAGACTCTGCGCATGATCGCCTCCGCCGAATTTGGGTTATTCGTCGCGGGCATTAATTCACGTGCATTCGATCGTGTCAAGCTTGACTTACTCTGACCCGCGATTTCGAATGGCGGCACCATTTTGCTCGATGTATTTTGGTGAAAGCGAGAGCGTAATTTATGATGGCGCTAATCAATCGGCAAAATGAGCGACGACTTATGGCGCGAATTTTCCGCAAGCTGAGGAAGCCCTCGCTTCGGTTTCTCCTGGGCGCCCTGCTTATTCCATCGAACAGGTTTGGCTTCGTGCAGGAGCCTCCACGTATCGGGCCTGTGCCTGCTGCAGCGAACCTCCTGACGAGGATCGACCCTGTCTATCCGGCTCTAGCGAGAGCCGCGCGGGTTCAAGGTGCAGTTACGATCGATGTGATGATCGACAAGGAAGGGAGAGTCAACAATCCCAAGGTGGTGACCGGGCATGTGCTTTTGAATGATTCAGCGCTTGAGGCTGTACGGCAATGGCGATACACGCCGCACTTGCTTAATGGCCAGCCGACAGAAATCGTCACGGAAGTTCAGATGCGTTTCTCGCTGAGCGAATCGACTCCTGTTTCCGATGTTGGAGAAATCCGGGGCCGGATACGGCATGTAGATGGGAGCCCGGCGCCACTCATGCCTGTGGCGGCGATCCTGTCGTCAGACACAGGTTCTGCGTCTCCTGCATTTGTCGCACGTACGCTTACCGACGACTCCGGGACCTACCGCCTCTCGTCCATTCCCGCGGGGCGATACCATATCGAGGCCGGCATGAATGGGCCCACGTATTATCCCGGGACAACGAACCTGAGCGAATCGGTGCCAGTCATCATGGCGATGGATCGCGCCAATGTCGTAGGAGTCGACTTGACGATGTCCCCCCCAGTAAGCGTGAGAGGTCGAATCGCTGGGTCGGTCAGCGCTGCGGCTCTTGGTGCGATCAGAGTTCAATTGATTGCTACGCACCAAATCAGCAACTTCGGTAGTAGAGCTCGGGTTTATGTGACTCCTGTAACCGCTAATGGGTCTTTCGAGCTGACGGGTGTCCTTCCAGGAACCTACTCACTTTTCTTGCAGACTCAGACGCCGCTGATGCCATCCATGGATAGTGGACAGACGATAGAGGTTGGCGGCGTGGACGTGAAGGATAAAGTACTGCGGAATCCGGGAGCATTTGTTGTTCGTGTTCAGGAGGGATCGAAACTGGCGGCTCCGCTTGCGGGGCGTGTCGTGCTGAACACAGCAGGTCAAACGTCGGGGATCGGGGAATTTCTTTTCGCAGCAATCCGGCTGAGCTCAACACCTGTCAGCAATCAACACCTTTTCGTCTCCACAAGCCGAGACGGCTCGTTTGTACTGCCGATAACTGAAGGGAGCTGGCTTGTCTATCGGTCAGGAATGCAGCCAACAGGTTACCTCGTCCAGTCGATTTCGTATGGTGCCACCGATCTCCTCAAAGAATCGCTGGATCTTTCAGCCACGGCAGCAGGTGAAATCCGCGTTACGTTGCAAGCTCCCGTTGGTTCGAATTGAAAGACGCACTCAAAAAACTCGCACGGTCGCCCGCATCGACAGAAAGATCCCTGCGACGAGGTCCCAGCAATTTTTGCGGTCAGCTAGGGGATCTGCTGACCTACCGACAACAGTGGAGGCGGCGGGAATTGAACCCGCGTCCGAAAACGTTCCGTCAGAGACTCTACATACTTGTCAGGTTCCAATTTGGTCGTATCCCGGCCTGAAGGAACCTGCAAGCCAGCCGGGACACCAGCCCATTGAGTATCGCCCCTCCCCGCCGGGCCAGCAGCTTGGGGCTATCCTGTCTAAAGTGACGCCCTTTAACGGATCAACAGGAGAACCCGTCAAGGACGTAGCCGGTTATTAAGCGGCTAGTGCTGGTTGATATTCAGCAGTTGATTGTTTCCACGTTTTTACGAGGACATGGGCCTCGGTATGCCTCTCTTCCTTCTTCGTTCCCGTCGAAACCGGTGCGCCCCCTTTCGTGCAATCCTTTATCTATATAGGAATAGGTTCGGATTCTGTCAACGAAGTATAATCGGCGCTCGCCATGGAATCACAGGCAGAAGGAAAGGCCAGAATCGCCGAGGAAAACGATCCCGAGCTGTCTTCCGCCATCGCGCGCATCGTCGAGAGCGCTCGCCGGCAACTGGAAGAGGAGTTCCGCAACCGCCTGCAGTCTGCAGTTCAAGACGCTGAGCAAGCGTCTTTGAAGGAAATCGATACCTTGCGTGACCAGGCCCTTGCGGACGCAAGAATCCAGGTTTCAGGGGAGTTGCGTGAGCAGTTCGCCCAAACGTTCCAGCAGGACACCGCTCGGTTACAGGCAGCACTGGAGGAGCGGATCGACGCCTCGATGAAGGAATGGGAAGCCGAGAAGGCACGACTGAAGGAGCAGTTGGATGTGTGGCGCAGCTTTGCGGATGCACAGCGCCAAATGGGCGAGAGTCGCACCCAGGCAGAGATTCTCGGCCAGTTTCTCGATCGTGCTGAAGCGTTCGCCCCGAACCTGGCTATCTATGTTGCAAAGCCGGACGGGCTGGCTCTCTGGAAGACAAAAGGTCGTGTGGCTTTCCCCAGGATCGTTTCAAAAGAAACGATCGACCCGGACGCCTATTTCAAAACGATTGTCGTGCGAGACAAGATCGTCGCTGCCGTATGCGCTCGCCCGCCGCTGCAACCCGATTTGCTGGACTTTCTCGCCGGCGTGCTTTCACGGGCCATTGAGATTTTTGGGATGCGGCTGCAAACGCGCACGCCCACGGCCAAACCCTGATTCCGATGTTCGGTAAACCCATCTCTCACAAAGCGGCCCAATTCACAGAATCCGTGATTCGTGAGATGACGCGTCTGGCGATCCAGCACGGCGCCATCAACCTGTCTCAGGGATTCCCCGATTTCGCCGCTCCCGAAGTTCTAAAGAAAGCGGCCGCGGATGCCATCTTTGCTGATGTGAATCAGTACGCGATCACGTGGGGTGCGAAGAAATTTCGCGACGCGATCGCCGAGAAAACCCGGAAACACCTCGGTATCGATTTCGATCCGGAGCGCGAGATTACCGTCTGTTGCGGTTCAACTGAAGGCATGATCGATGTCCTCCTGGCGGTCATAAATCCTGGCGATGAGGTGATCGTATTCGAGCCGTTTTACGAGAACTACGGTCCGGACGCCATCATTTCGGGTGCTACCCCGCGTTACGTGCAACTGCGTGCGCCGGACTGGTCCTTCGATGAGGCCGAACTTGCCGCTGCCTTCAACAACAGGACGAAGGCCATCATTCTCAACACCCCGAACAATCCGACCGGGAAGGTATTCACACGCCCGGAACTGGAAACGATCGCTCGCCTGTGCATGAAGTGGGACGTGCTGGCGATTACCGACGAGATCTACGAACATATCCTCTACGACGGTAAGCAGCACATCTCCCCCGTGACCCTGGACGGGATGCGGGAACGCACGATTGTCGTTAATGGAATGTCCAAGACCTACAGCGTCACCGGCTGGCGGGTGGGCTATATCATCGCGCCCGAGAGCATCAATGGCGCGATACGGAAAATGCATGATTTTATGACAGTTGGAGCTCCGGCACCTCTCCAGGAGGCGGGCGCCGTGGCACTCGGATTGCCAGATGCATATTATGTGGAACTGGCCGCGCACTATCAGGCGCGACGCGACCGGCTTCTGAATGTATTGCAGGCAGTAGAGCTTCAACCTTTTGTGCCCGGAGGCGCCTACTACATCATGTGTAACATTGCGTTACTGCGCGAACGGTTTGGGCTACCTAACGATGTTGAGTTCACGCGATTTCTGGTCAAAAACATCGGAGTCGCCGCGGTTCCGGGAAGCAGCTTTTTCCGGAATCCGGACTCCGGGAAGAATTTAATCCGTTTTACCTTTTGCAAGAAGGAAACCACGCTGGCGGCAGCAGCGGAACGTCTGATCAAGCTTCAGGCGCAACCTGCTGGTGCTAAACAAATCTCAGGATAGCGCGTCCAAAACTTTTCGGGTGCCGCGTTATAATAGCGCCCGTCGCATTCTGGTAAGTATTTACGAGGAGTTTTGAGAATGAATAACAAGCGATTGCTTTTTCTCGGCATGGTCGCATTGACCCTGGGTATCGGGGTCATCATTGGATCCGTCGTGTCGGGTGGAGTGAAAGCGACCTTCGAACAGAAAGCCGCAGCGATTGCCATCCCCGATCCGGTTTCCTTGTCCAATACATTTTCCCAAATTGCTGCTCAGTTGGATCCGGCCGTTGTCAAAATTGGTGTCGAGGTCCAACGGAGTCCGAGAACCCAGCAGGGTCCGCGTCAGCAGTTTCCAGCGATTCCCGGACTCCCTCCGGACTTCTTTGATTTCGGTCCTCCCGATGATCGCGGGGGAGGCATTGGCACCGGTACCGGCTTCATCGTCGATAAGGCCGGATTCATCATGACCAATCACCACGTCGTGAACCGTGCTTCGAAGATAACGGTCGAGTTGTTCGACGGCACGTCCCATACAGCCACCGTCGTGGGCACGGATGAAGCAACGGATCTGGCGGTCCTTAAGATCAATGCGGGACGCGACCTTGCGGTTGCAAAGTTTGGTAACTCTGACGCCGTCAAGGTTGGTGACTGGGTCCTGGCTATCGGCAGCCCCTTCGGATTTGATCACACGGTAACTTCCGGCATCATCAGCGCAAAGGGCCGCGATAACAGCATGCGGCAATTTGGTGCCGAGCAGAACTTCCGTGGACTTCAGCGCTTCCTGCAAACGGACGCCGCCATCAACCCCGGTAACAGCGGAGGCCCGCTGGTGAACATGGCCGGAGAGGTGA
>DASTBJ010000627.1:0-2623 GCA_035712125.1 Terriglobia bacterium | reverse complement strand
CGCGACTTTGACGACGCTGTCGACGTCAATGTTCTTCCCGATGGCAGCTTTCAACTTGGCGTGCACATCGCGGACGTCTCTCATTTCGTCACACCTGGATCCGCGATGGATCGCGAGGCCAGAATCCGTGGGACGTCGGTTTACTTCCCCGATCGCGTCTTGCCCATGCTGCCCGAAAAGGTCTCCAACCACCTGTGCTCCCTGAACCCGAAAACCGATCGCCTCGCCATGAGCGTGATGATCCACATCTCGCGCAGGGGAGAGGTCCTCGATTATTCGTTCCACAAGAGTGTCATTCATTCCAGCGAACGCATGACCTACGACGACGTGCAGAAAATCATCGATGGCGATAAAGCCCTGTCGGCGCAATACGCACACGTTCTGCCCGAGGTCAAAAAAATCGAACGGCTTGCCCGAATCCTTCAGCAACGGCGGGAGGAAAGCGGTGCCATCGATTTCGATCTTCCCGAACCCCTGCTGACTTACAACGACGAGGGCGATGTCACAGGAATCGTCAAATCGATACGGCACTTTTCACATCGCATCGTGGAGGAATTCATGATCCTCGCGAATGAAGTTGTTGCAAGACACCTGGAAGAAATGGAGATCCCCACAATCTATCGCGTCCACGAAGAGCCCGATCCGGCGAAGGTGGAGTCGTTTGCAGAGATGGTTGCGACTTTTGGCCTGAAGTTCCGCGCAAAACGTTTGCACCCTGTGGAGTTTCAACGATTCATAACTTCCATCGAAGGTCGTCCGGATGAACGCGTGTTGTCGTACTTCATGCTGCGCTCGTTCAAACAGGCGGTGTATTCACCCCGCAATTCGGGACATTTCGGACTCGCTTCGGATGCCTACACGCATTTCACGTCGCCGATCCGCCGCTATCCGGACCTGATTGTGCACCGCACGCTCAAGGACGCCGTGGCGAGAACGCGCACCGCGGCGCTTTCCCCGGCCCAACTGGAAGCGGTGTCCAGTGAGTCCAGCGAGCGTGAGCGGATTGCTGCGCAGGCCGAGCGCGAGTTGTTCGAATGGAAGAAGATGCTGCTGATGGCACGACACATTGGAGAAACGTTTGAGGCCGTGATCATCGGCGTCTCGAAGGACGGTTTTACGGTAGAGCTTATCGACCAGTTCGTGGAGGGCTTTATCCCGGTTGCGGAACTTCCAGACGGCCAGTACCGATTTGATGCCGCCGATCGCGCCCTGTACGCCCGCAACGGAAAGCGGCGCTATCGACTCGGGAACAGGTTGCAAGTGCAGGTTGTCCGCGTGGACAAGCTGATGCGACGCGTCTATTTCCTTCCGGAAACCCAGCGGACGAAGGCCCCCTAGCGCGGCCCTGCTTTGCCCCCGGCGCATAACGCGCTAAAATCTTTTGTCCCAGCGCGGCCGGCGTAGCTCAGGTGGTTAGAGCGAAGGTCTCATAATCCTTAGGTCGTCAGTTCGAGTCTGACCGCCGGCACTCTCCATGACAATCGGCTCTGAGACTCCCTTCATCCACAAGGTCCAAGAAACGATCTCCCGGTACCGGATGCTCCATGCACATGACCGGGCGTTGGTTGGTGTCTCAGGCGGTGCCGACTCCACCGCCCTTCTTCTCGCCCTTCACGAACTCGGATATTCGGTCGCAGCGGCCCATCTGAATCACCGGCTCCGAGGGACGGAATCGGATAGTGACGAAGAGTTTGTGCGAGTGCTGTCGCGCACCCTTGGCGTTCCTTTTTTGTCCAAGTCCGTCGAGATCCGTGCCGCGGAAGGAAATCTTGAAGCTGCCGGACGCGAGGCCCGCCGGCAATTCTTTCGGGAACTCCAGGATGACCACAAATTCTCGAAGATTGCGTTAGCCCACAATCGCGAGGATCGGATCGAGACGTTCCTTCTGAATCTGATGCGCGGCGCCGGCCTGGACGGGCTGGTTTCGATGGGGCCTGTGTCCGGCCATACAATTCGGCCATTCATCGATACGTCTCGAGAGGAGATCGAAGCATTTCTGCGGGATCGCGGGCAGGCATGGAGGACCGACCGGACAAACCTGGATATGTCCTTTGCTCGCAATCGGTTGCGGCACGAAGTGCTTCCCCGGCTCGCATCCTTATTTAATGCCCGCCTGACAGAGGCGGTGACGCGAACCCTGCATGTTCTTCAAGACGAGGACGAATGGATGAACGAAATTGCCGAAACGTGGCTGATTCCCGGGGGTGAGGTCCGGGCCAGTGCCGCGAGACTTCGCGATGCTCCGGTAGCGCTCGTCAGGAGGGTGATTAGACAAGGATTACGTCGCGCCGGGTCGGATTTAACCAATGTCACGTTCGACCATATTGAGGCCATCCGAAGCCTGCTTGAGGCGGGCAAGAGCGGGAAAACGATTCAATTGCCGCGAGGATATGTCGCAGCCCGGGAATTCGACCAGTTGCTTTTTTCGCAAGTTACTGAAACTAAATATAGTTTTTCATATGAACTTCCGATTCCGGGCACGGTGCGAGTTCCTGAACTGGGACGGGTGTTTCGCGCAACGTTTGTACCGAACAATCAGGTCCATGACGGCCACCCTCCCGAGGGAAAAACCCGGGTCCTTGTGGATGGTGACCGGCTCGACTCGTATGTTAGGATTCGGAAC
>DASTBJ010000626.1:0-5296 GCA_035712125.1 Terriglobia bacterium | reverse complement strand
GTTCTGGCCGCGCGAAACTTTGCAATCTCCTCAAGGAAATCGTTATGCGTATTGAAGAAAAAAGACAGGCGTGGCGCGAACTCATCAAAGTCCATCCCCCGGTCCAAGGCGGCCTGAACATAGGCGATGGCATTTCCAAACGTAAACGCAAGCTCCTGTACGGCCGATGAACCAGCTTCACGAATGTGATAACCGCTGATGGATATGGTGTTCCAATTGGGCAACTCCACAGAGCAGTACTGAATCAGATCGGTGATCAAACGCAGAGAAAAACGCGTGGGGTAGATGTAGGTACCGCGTGCGATGTATTCCTTGAGAATATCGTTCTGGACTGTGCCGTTCAGAGCAGTACCGGGAATACCTTCTCGCTTCGCAACCGTCACGACCATCGCGAGGAGAATCGCTGCGGTCGCATTGATGGTCATCGAAATCGAAACACTGTTGAGCGGAATTCCATGGAGCAGGGATTCCATGTCTTCCAGAGTGTCAATCGCGACGCCGACCTTCCCTACTTCTCCCAGGGCAAGGGGATGATCGGAGTCCATTCCCATCTGTGTCGGAAGATCAAACGCGACGGACAATCCCGTTTGACCATTCGCCAACAAATACTTAAAACGCCGATTGGTTTCGCCGGCAGAGCCATACCCGGCGTACTGCCGCATCGTCCAGAGTTTGCCCCGATATCCTGAAGCTTGAATTCCACGAGTGTAGGGGTAGTGACCCGGTAACCCGGATTGTGACGGCATCGTCGTGCTAGGTTAGCACGCCTACGACTTGCCCAGCAGGATGAACGGTGCCCAGTAGTAGGGATGCGGGAACGCCGCTTTGACTTCGACCATCGCCTGTCGCAGGGCATTCGCCTTTCCCGTGCCGTCGCGAAGCGCCTCATAGAAGCGACACATCAGCTGCGCAGTCGACTTATCGTTAACCATCCAGAGACTCACGACGAGCGAAGGCGTTCCAGCTCTAAGAAAACCCCGCGCGAGGCCGAGAAGCTCATCGCCTCCGAGGACGTCGCTCATTCCCGTCTCGCAGGCGCTCAGCGTTGTGATTTCGGCGCCAAGCTCGAGGTTGAAAATGTCAAACAGATTGAGCCATTTGTCTCCGAAACGAATTGAAGAAAAATCGGGATTGTCTGCCCTGAACACTCCATGGGCGGCGATGTGGATTTTGCCCGCGGTTGGTCCATACTTTCGAAGCTGTTCTTCACCCGCCCCGGCTCCAGTAAAAACATCTGCATTCGGAAACAGACGTTTGAGGGCATCGACCTCGTCGTTGATATGCGGGGTGAGACTGTCCGCCACGGCAAGGATCAGTTCACGGCCCGCGCCCGAAGTCTTTCGGCTGCGACAGATTCGAAGCACGGACGCACTCGCGGCATACGAAACGCCAAAATTGTCGACCAGGTAGTGTTCACCGTCGTACAACGCGTGAAACGGAATGTAGTGCAGCAAGTGGTGCGGAACGATGATGAGCCGTTTGCTCGCTTTGAGAACGTGGGAGATTGGCGCGATTAGCTGATCATGCAAAGTCTTGAGATGATGTTGGGTGGCCGCAAGAAGGGCCGCGGCATGCTTATTCAGATACGCGGGTTGCAGATGAAATTTAGACAGCTGGAAATTCAACCCTCTTATCGCTGTTCTGACGTCAACGGAGTGAGCAATATCGGTAAGAACGTGAAACGATTCGCGCCCGATAACGAACACCTGAAATGATTCTCCGACCGCGTAGTACTCGATCAGGCGTTCGTCAGGCTCCAGCATTTTCTGGATATCATCGACGCTGGGCGCCGGCATGCTCTGAAGCGTCGCCCAGCCGGGTTTCTCCGTTCCAGCAGCGCGTAACAACTCAACAAACTCCTGTTCGCGCCGATCGATTTCATCTTTCGTGACCGTATCCGCCGTGGCGGACCGGGCCGTGGTTCCCAGTTCATTCAGGCGGGAGTACAGAATGTTCAGTTCTTCGCGCACTTTCTGCAGACGCTTGAAGCGAGGCGATTCTGCTGCGCCCGCATCCCATGCCGTATCAACACTCCGCTCCATCTGGTCGATCAGCGTTCTCGACTTGGATCGTTCTACGAACTCGAACGCCGTGCGAAGGTCCCCCGTGCGGAGTTTGACGCCAACCATGTTCTGGTAGACCTGGTATTTATCCTTGCCGAAGGACATTCGAAACTCATCGAGCTTGATATTCCCGCGCAACAGTTCGAGTTCTGTAATCGCCCGCATGTAGAGTGACTCAGCTTCGGAAGTACCCTCCTCCATCTCTTTTAGTTTTCCTAGCGTATTAAGAGCCTGGAAGAACACCCATGGGGCATGAAGGCCGTCGAGCTCGTTAAGAGCCCTCTCCGCTTCAGCTACAGCTGCAGGCAGGCCGTCTGTCTGCTGAAGGCTCAGGGCAGACCATACTCTCGCGTTGGCGGCACGTACGGGCACCTGGTGTTTTTCGAAAATTTCAGCGGACCGTCTCGCGAGCTTGCCCGCCTGCGCAAACTGCTGCTCATGCATCAGCAATTGTGCGAGGCAGAGATCAGCCGCAGCTACCGAGATTTCGTTGCCTTCCTGCACGAAAAGATCGCGAGCCCTCTGAAACGCCGCTTGCGCTTCGGTGTTGTGGGCAAGCTTGAATTCCGCGACACCCTGAGTCGTGAGGGAAAGAGCGGATTCAAATCGGTTCCCCAGCTTCTGAAAAGTCTCAAAGGCTCGACCCGCGACCGCGGAAGCATCCTCGAAGAGGTTGAGTTGCGAGTAAATGTGGGCACGGTCGATATCGCACAGCGCAACGCGGCGAGGATCGTTGGCGGCCTCGTGTTTGTGACGGAGCTGGTCGAGGATATGAAGTGAGGCTGTCAGATTCCCCCGGTGTAAGTAAACCGTCGACATGCCGCGATCGACAATATCCACCCACAAAGAGAGGCCGTGTTGTTCGCAATGTTGTCTGGTTGTCTCATACGCTTCCAACGCTTCGTCGAAACGATTCATCCCCGTCAGGACGTGGGCCCGGCCCAATCCAATGGCCGCGACGATGTCTGGGTCGGTGCAGCCCTCGTCGGCGAGACTGTAGTGCTCAAGCGACTCGCCATAACGTCTCAATCGATAGTAGAGATTTCCCAGGGAGACTTCGATAAGCGCAAGGTAACGGGTATCACCAACCTTCTCCAAGGCTGCCCTTGCAGGGCCGGCGAGACGGAGCGCCTCCTCGTACCGTCCCAGATACATCAGGTTTTCCATGACGGTAACGGTCGTCCGGCCCGCTTCGGGCATCAGGCCAGCTTCAGAAAACAGCTTGACCGCCTGCTCGAAGAGAGGCTGAGCCTCGACGCATTTGCGCATCATGTGCAGAACCTGAGCTGTGGACCGCGTCGCGTAGCCCCACGCAGCGGGCGTATTGATTTGGGAAGCGAGGTAGCGATTGGATTCGGCAAGGGCCTCTGCCAGGGAGAGGTCTTTCCAGCCGATTTCGCGGATTTTTTGGGAGAGAGCTTCGACGTGTCCCAGCGAGGGCACAACATTAGAACTCGAGATGTACGCCCGCTGCTGCGCTGCGTCCCGAATCTGAGCCAGCCCGGCCAGGTACTCCTCGGGATCCAGTAGGGTCACGTCAGGTTTCCTCGTCAGACTTGGGGCGCTCACCCTCCCGACGAGGGAGACACTATCCTACGAGTTCCCCCGGTGGACGCAGAAGAGAGTGATCTGTCCTTCCGGCAAATCGACAGACAGGTGATAAGTATCCTTAGGCACCTCGTCGAAAACAAATTCGCCGACGGAGTTGGTCAATGTCTTGTAACGGACCATGCCGTGAGACTCAAGCTTGACGGGGGTATTATCGAAGAATTTCTCGCTGTTTGACAACACCTGCCCAACCAAAGAAATGCGATCGTTTGTTTCCACCGATTCGATCTTCACGTCGACGTCCACGTCCCCGGCACGGAATAGCAACTGACGCGGGGGAGCTCCGACGCGGCGCACGCCTGCAAGTGCCGGCTCATCAAACGTATCGAATACGAGGGATGCAATGATCTTTCGGACTTTTCCGCCAACAGATTCTGGTGCCTGCAGTATGGGCTGGAACAGACTGACTCCCCACTGGAGAACCTCGGCGGGTGGTTCGTAAGCGGCATCGGACTCGATAAAAGCTATGAATTGCTGTAATTCTTGATTCGTATGGGCGCAGCTCGTGCACTGACTGAGGTGATCATCCACCATCGCCTTAGCGTCGTCAGTTAACTGGCCGTCCTTGTACTCCATTAACTTTTCAGCATTTAGGTGTCTCATCCGTATACTCCCCTCGTATCAGTCCGAGTCGACTCCCTGTCGGTGTCAAGCATATTGAGGTCTGCTGACACCCGAAAATACACAGAACTTGGGCCCAGAAATTAGCAAATTCCCTTCCTCCGAAAGAGTGTTCGAAGTTTGTCCAGGCAGCGGGCACGAGTGGGGCCGATGCTGGCAATAGGCATATTCATGATGCGGCCGATTTCCTCATAACTTGGATTCGTCGTGTCGAAATAAAGCAGTTCCAGCAGGCGGCGGCAGCGGTCGGGCAAATCGTTGACGGCACTTCGGATGTTCTGCTGCTCCTGCGTCTGTATTTGTATATCTTCCACGTTCACGCTGGAATCCGCAGGCTCGTCGAAGTCTTCTTCCGCTGGGGACTCCCTGAGGCGCTGGCCGCGAACGTGGATGCACTGGCGCGTGGTCGTCGTGATCAGCCATGCACTCACCTTTGATTCGTCCTTCAATTCGCCAAGGTGTTCAATCAGCTTCAGGCAAACCGCCTGAAAGACGTCGGAAGCATCGGCTGCGGTGAAGTTGAACTTCACGGGAATGGAATAGATCAGACGCCGGTAGCGCAGGATAAGCGCCTCCCAGGCCTTGGCGTCTCCTCGCAGGCACAAATTTACAAGCTCAGGATCTCCGATGGTCTTGTAGTTTGTGTTCACTAACGAAGCTTCCTGGATTTCCAGAAGGAGTGAATGCCAAATGCCAGGGTCAGTATCGACAGGCCTGCAGCCGCCACAATAATCCAGATGCTCTGGGTGGTTTCCGGAAATTTTCGATATTCCTTGATCGCGTAATAACCAAACGCGACTGCAAAGATCAGCTGAAACGCACCCGTAACTTCAAGCCACAGTTGGTGGATAGACTTCAGGAAATTGCGGAAGATTAATTTGAAGCTGCCTGCCATTGTGAGCGGCTCCTATCTTACTCGAAAGCCCATAAATTGAGAATTGACCGCATGAAACCGATATCAGTACGATGGGAAAGCGGGAGGTCTGGTTTGCAAATCGACGACA
>DASTBJ010000625.1:0-4912 GCA_035712125.1 Terriglobia bacterium | reverse complement strand
CAATCATCCCAACATTGCCACAATTTATGGCGTCGAGGAAGCCCATGGCGGGCTGGCGCTCGTACTCGAGTTAGTTGATGGCGAGACCCTTGCGGAAAAGACTAATCAGGGTCCGATTTCGCTCGCAGAAACGCTACGCATTTCGCTTCAAATCGCACAGGCGCTCGAAGCCGCTCATGAAAGAAACATCATCCATCGCGACCTTAAGCCTGCGAATGTAAAGATCACTTCGGAAGGCGCGGTGAAGGTGCTCGATTTCGGGCTCGCCAAAGCGCTGCAGGATGAATCGAACTCCTCAGTTGCTGTTTCGCAATCTCCAACCCTCAGTATCGGTGCCACAAAGGAAAACGTGATTCTGGGAACCGCCGGATATATGTCACCGGAACAGGCGCGTGGAAGACCGGCCGATCGACGTGCGGACATATGGGCGTTCGGCGTGGTCTTGTTCGAAATGCTGTCGGGCCGGCGTGTGTTTGAAGGAGAAACAGTGACCGATTCTCTGGTCAATATTCTTGAGCGGGAACCGGACTGGAATCTTCTTCCCGGGCGCACACCGATAGCCGTTCGAAAACTGCTTCGTCGTTGTCTGACAAAGAATCCAAAGGACAGGCTTCAGGCAATCGGCGACGCCCGTCTGGCCCTGGAAGAAATCATTGCCAATCCGGCTGAACAGGACACACTTCCACCGGCCGTTTATCCCCTTTGGAAGAAAGTGCTTCCCTGGGCTGTTGTGCCGATCGCGCTTGCCGCGGGATTCTTTCTCAAGCCTGCAGCCAAACCGCCTGGTCGAGACGTTTCACGATTCGATTACCCGTTACCCGCAAGCCACGTGTTGGCACACAATTATCGTCGCGCTGTCGAACTGTCTCCAGACGGTCGACAAATCGCCTTTGTTGCGCGATCTACAGATCCCGCCAATACCCAGCGCAGGATCTACGTGCGAAATCTCGATCGCTGGGATTCGGTCGTCGTTCCCGGGACTGAACAGGCTCAAAATCCATTCTTTTCTCCTGACGGACAGTGGCTCGGCTTTCAGCAAGGACAGCAAATCAAGAAGGTAGCGCTCGCCGGCGGTACCCCGATAGTCATCGTGGAAAGTATGAACAATGCGGGAGAAAACTGGGGCCCGCCGGGTATCACGTGGGGCAAGAACGGTGCGATTGTTTTTCCGCAGAGCCTGGGTGTAGGGCTGAGCATCGTCCGTGATACAGGCGGCGACGTAAAGGAATTCACAACGATCGATCCAGCCGCCAATGAAGCCTCGCACAGGCTTCCACAATTTCTGCCCGACGGCAATGCCGTGCTTTTCACGGTGCTGCGTTACACAAACGTCACGCCCGACTGGTCGCGCGCACAGGTGTGGGTGAAACCATTGACCGGCGAACGCAAGCTCCTTCTGGAAAACGCTCTGGACGCGCGTTACGACGGAAACGGAAACTTGATCTTTGCCAGGCAAGCCAAGTTGTTCGCCGTACGGTTTGACCCACAGACGTTGACTGTTTCCGGCACGCCAGTCCAGGTTCTGGATGGAGTCAACCAGGCCTTGTACGGCCAGGCAGGCATAACGTGGTCGGGCGTGACGCAGTTCAGTGTCGCAGGCAACGGCACGCTGATTTACGCGCCAGGGTCGGTAGAACCGCCGCTTCTTTCATCACTGAGCTGGTCCGATCGCAGTGGAAACCTCACGCCCATAGCGGGGCCCAGGCCGATGTTCCGTTTTGCAGCGCGCGTCCTGCCCGACGGGAAACGCCTGGCATTCAGCGAACTTTACATTAATAAGGACATCTGGATCTTTGACACCGAGAGAGCAACGGAAGATCGCGCTACGTATGAAGGCCAAAACGCTTTTCCGATCTGGTCCCCCGATGGTTCGCGGATGGCGTTTCGTTCGGATCGTGCGGGTCCGCTGGGTATCTACATCACCCAGGCTGCGAACTCGCGAGATGTTGTTCAGCTGACTCCCGGGCCGATGGACGTGCCGAGTTCCTGGACACCAGACGGAAAAGAGCTGGCCTTCACGCGCGGCTTCTCCGCGACAGGCGGGAACACGGATATCTATGTCGTCTCGCTCGATCGTCCCAACGACCTTCGAGCCGTCGTTGCAACGAATGCCACGGAAATGTTTCCCGAATTTTCACCTGATGGAAAATGGCTGGCTTATGTTTCCGACGAAAGCGGCCGTCTCACGCTCTACGTCCAACCGTACCCCGGGCCTGGTCCCCGCATAACCGTTACGAGCGAAGGCCCGCCGACTGAACCCGCGTGGTCGAAGAACAGCAACGAATTGTTTTACCGGTCCGGACCTCGCATGTATTCGATTCGGTTCAAAATCTCGGGCAACGATTTCGTTCCGGAAAAGCCTGCCCTCTTGTTCCAACAACCACCGCTGGGCGTAGGTACGACCGTTCGTGCCAGCTACGACGTCGCTCCAGATGGACGCTTTCTTCTGAACCAGGCCATTCCGGAAGGAGTGGACGATCGGAACCGGCGGATCTTTCCTTCGACGTTGCGAGTCATTCTCAACTGGAATGACGAAGTGACGCGGCTTATCGACAACCAGTAATCGCAAGTTCCTGCGTCTTTTAGGGTTATCCATCAGCAACTAAAGTCCTTAAGGCGGCATGCCGATATCTATACAGGAAATACTGTAGAAGGACTCTATGCGACTGAGTGTGCTGATGATCCTCGGGATGCTCGTCGGGGCAATGGCCCCGGCCGTGGATCCGCCGTCCATTCAGGGACAATTGACCATCACGCGCACCTTGACGAAACAGCGCGTCGTCGTTCCGGCGTACTCCGTCCGCGGCGTTTCCCCTAAAAAGAATGCGCCCGCACCGGGTCCGGTAAATGAATGGGAGCGGGTTGTGGTGTATCTGGAAACCGCCCAGGCACCGGCCGCCAACAAAATCGTTGCGACCCTGGACCAAAGCGGCGAACGGTTTCAGCCAGAAGTCCTCGCCGTACCGGCCGGCTCATCCGTCTCGTTCCCAAACTCAGATCCCATCTTTCACAATGTCTTCTCTCTCTCCAAAGCGAGGGAGTTTGATCTCGGCTTCTATCCCGCCGGCCAAACTCGTGTTGTGAAATTCGATAGGCCAGGCGTGGTCCAGGTCTTCTGTCACCTTCATCCCCATATGAACGCCACGATTCTGGTCGTCCCGAACGCGTGGTACACACGCCCCGGAGATAACGGAGCTTTCAGCTTTTCCAACTTACCTGCGGGAAGCTACCGGGTTGTCGTCTGGCATAAAACCGCAGGACTCTTCAAGAAGCAGATTCAGGTGTCCGATGGCACCATTGCAAAAGTGTCGATGGAGATCCCTCTTGGGATGAACACACCATGACGCGGCAACCTTCTCTGGCAATGCGAGCCTTTCTTTTCGCATTCGTCCCCATGGTGCTGACGTTGCTGTTGTGTTTCATCGTGGTTCACAAAGCCGTTGAAGGAAGGATTAAAGATAGACTGCGCGCCTCACTGCACGAAACCGAGACGCGGATCTCCCGCCGGGATGCGGAGCATAGCCAGCAGACACTGAGGACTCTCTACACCTTAACGGAGAATCCCTCCCTCAAAGCGGGAATCACCCTGCTTCAGCAAAACCGTGATTCGCGTCTGCATGAACAAGTGCAGGAAACATTGGAGAGGCAGCTGAACGAAATGGGGAATTCGCTCGGTTTCGACCTCATGCTTCTCGAGGATTCTGCCAATCAGCCGCTCGTCGGAACGGCCGGGCCACAGCGATCGCGTGTTGATTTGAAGGCGGCTGCCGTCGAATTCATCGCGCCAGGCTTACTGCGAGTTCACGGCAATCTCTTCGAAGTCGCCGCAATTCCTATAAATCTCGCGAACGAAAACCTCGGGACGCTGATCGTCGGAAAGGAATTCGACCTTCAACGCTGGAATGACTATGGAAGCGCCGCGCTGATTCGAAATGGACGGATATTGCTCACAACGCTTCCTCCTGGCAGTGTCAGCGAAGTAGAGGAGCAGGTGCGAACGCGCTGTGTCGCAAAGACGACGGAGTGCGAAATTGAAGTCGGCGGCGAGACTTTTCTTGCCATGCCGGTCCGTCAGGAAATGCTCGGACGTGATGTGCAGCTGCTCAGTTTCCGCTCGATCGATTCCACGACCCGAGCCTTTAGCGAAAGTCTGGCCGGTCTCTTTCCTTTAATCGGCGGAGGCGGTGTTGTGCTCGTCTTCCTCTTCTCCGCGTTGGGGGCGCACTCTATCTCAAAACCGCTGGTGAATCTCATCGCGCAACTGCGTCGCGAGGGTTCTGCCGGCGGATTTTCCGGCAAAATCGATACGGACTATCGCGCTTCCGAAGTCAATGAACTCGCGCGCGAGTTCAAGCGCGCCGCGGGCGCGGTTCGTGAATCCGCCAGGCGGCTGGATGAAGCGACGGAAGAATTCATCGAATCGATGGCGCAGGCTCAGGACGCGCGGGATCCGTATACTGCCGGGCATAGCGAACGCGTCAGCGTGAACTCGACCGGCATCGCCCGGGTGATGGGCCTTGCGGGCGAGCAGGTGGAGCTCATCCGTATCGGCGCGAGGCTGCACGACATCGGCAAGATCGGCATCCCGGACGCTGTGCTTCGAAAACCGGGGAAACTCACGCGGGAAGAATACACACTCATCCAGCGCCACCCCACGATTGGCCGCGAGATACTGGAGAAGGTCGGGCGCTTCAAGGAATTCCTTCCCTACGTCGAGCTGCATCACGAAAACCCGGACGGCAGCGGATATCCCTACGGACTTCGTAACGACGAGATCCCGCTTGGCGTCCGTATTGTGCACGTTGCCGATGTCTACGACGCCATTACGAGCGACCGCGCCTATCGAAAGGCAATGGCGCTGGCCGACGCCTGGGAACTTCTTCGCAAGGGAACGGGGACACTCTTCGATCCG
>DASTBJ010000624.1:0-11716 GCA_035712125.1 Terriglobia bacterium | reverse complement strand
AGACTCGCCGGGGTAGTGATCTCAGCTAAGGTCGCCACGACCGTAAAAGGCAAAGTCGCCGGCGTTGAAACTTCAGCCGGTGAAACGCTTACCCAGTCGAGTTCATTCGCAAAACTCGTTTATCCGCCCAATAACGGTTTCCTGGGCAAACCGACGCCCACGACCCTTCTGAAGGGGACGAGGATCGACCGGTATGGTCTCGACACTGGTAGATTTGCATCCCCGGAAGGGACTGTATTCAGGGCGAGATCGATCCCCGGTTCGCATGAAACAGGTCCATACTCGGTGTTCGAAGTAACTAAGCCGTTCGAAGTTCAGGCTGGACCAACGGCTCCATGGTTTGGAATGCCCGGAGGGGGCAGACAATATCTATTACCAGCTTCTGTCGAGAAGCTGATTCAAGACGGCTACATAAGCCGAGTTGCCCGTTAGAACGCAGCATGAAGCTAATTTATATCGAACATGATTTTTCTACTGGCTGGCCTGCGGGCGCAGATCTCTTCTACGAGTGTCAGATCTGTGGCGGCCGACTGTCTTCAATTCAAGATGGACAATGCACCTGCGGAAAGCTCTTCGTCGATGCTTCAGGAGCCCGGGCCGGCGCGGATGATGAACTGCAGGTACGGCTGATGAAACTCGTAAATGATTCAATAGGGCCAGGGAAATATCCAGGCGCTCACTGAAAGGCTTATCCGAAAACACTTTGACATCCTTCCGCGATCCCGGCTACAAGGGGAGACCAACTCCAAGGAGCTGTGATGAAACGAAGAGGATACATTCTGTCTGTCGCGACGATTGCCTGGATTGGCATCATGAGCTGGGTAGTGACCGTGCACCCACAAGCCGGCGGCGCCCCGGTGCCGCCATCTCCGGGGCAGCAACCTCCTGCAGCGCCACCGCCCGCACCCGGTGGTGGCGGTGGCGGTCGAGGCGGAGTTCCGGGTACCGAAAGCGGCTGGGCCACCTTTCAAACCCGTTGCTCCATTTGTCATAGCAATCCTGGACCAAATCAGGGGCCGACGGCGGAAGCGATCCGTCTGATGACACCCGAAAAAATCGTCGAAGCTCTTTCCTCGGGCAAGATGAAGACCCAGGCAGAGGGTCTGAACGAAATGCAGATTCGCCGTGTCGCAGAATTCATGAGTGGCCGACCGGTAGGTAGCTCCGGAGTGGGTGCCGCGAGCCTGATGCCGAACAAATGCGCGAACAACCCGACAATCAACAACCTCAATGCCGGCTGGATCGGATGGGGATTTGACAACGCCAACACTCGGTTCCAACCAGCACGCGGGGCGGGGCTGACGGCGGCTCAGGTTCCCAATCTGAAGTTGAAGTGGGCATTCGGATTCCCCAAGGGGGAGACATCCAGCTCGCAACCAACGGTTGCCGGCGGACGCGTTTTCGTCGGAAGTGACAATGGATTTATCTACTCGCTCGATGCGGCGACAGGCTGTGTCTACTGGTCCTTTGAGAATGGAAGCATTGTCCGAGGGGCAGTCACCGTCGGGCCGATTTCGGGGCAGGGAAACGCGAGGTTTGCGGTTTTCTTCGGCGATGGCCACGCGAATATCTTCGCCGTCAACGCGCAGGACGGCAGGCTGCTCTGGAAAGTCAAGGTCGATGATCACGTGGTTGCGCGCATCACCGCCGGCTCGAAGTATTACGACGGAAAGGTCATCGTTCCCGTCTCGTCCTCTGAGGAATTTGCCAGCGGCAATCCCGGATATCCCTGCTGCACCTCGAGAGGCAGCGTTGTCGCTCTGGATGCCAATACCGGCAAGCAACTATGGAAAGCCTGGGTCGTCACTGGCGACCCGAAGCCGGTGAAGACGATGGCGAACGGGGTCACGATCTATGCGCCCGGCGGCGGCGGCGTATGGAACACCCCAACCATTGATCCTGTGAGAAACGCAGTCTACTTTGGAACGGGTGATGCAACGACAGCACCCGCGCCGAAAACGACCGACGGCATCATGGCCGTTGATCTGAAGACAGGTGACCTGCTCTGGGCTTTCCAGGCAGATGAAAACGATGTCTTCATGGGCGGCTGCGGTGGTCCTGTGCGAAGCGATGCCTGTCCGACTCCCAACGGTCCCGATCTCGACATCGGCAATCCGCCAATTTTGAAGACACTGCCCAACGGCAAACGCGTCCTGATTGCGGGAACCAAGCGCGGCCATGTCTTTGCGCTCGATCCCGATAACAAGGGCGCCTTGCTCTACCGTGTTTTGGCGACAACGGGCGCCCCGCCACCGCCAGCTCCCGCAGGCGGAGGACGCGGCGGTGGAGGTGGCAGCATCGTTTGGGGAGGCACGGCGGACGATCAGAATGTTTACTACGCCGCCGGGCGTGGCGCGAACCTTGTCGCGCTCCGTCTTGGTACGGGCGAACGGGTTTGGGGCTTTACTCCCCCGCAAGGCGGTGGGGACCTGGGCGCTGCACCAACGGCTATCCCCGGAGTCGTGTTCCAGGGCTCATCGAATGGACGGCTCTACGCCGTTTCGACAGCGGACGGAAAGTCCATCTGGGATTTCAACACCGCACAGGAGTTCCAGACTGTAAATGGCGTGACCGCGCGCGGTGGAGCCATCACCAGCACCGGCGCGACAATCGCAAACGGCAGAGTGTTTATCACGTCCGGCTATGCGATCAGTTCCGGGAACTCCGGTGGAAACGTCTTGCTGTCCTTCGGGATTGACTGAAGGTTTACCCCGTATTCCTCAAACCAGAAGAGATGCCGTGCATCGTACCGGCCAGAGCGTCATCGAGTTCAGATGACGCATCGCCGGTACGCTTGCGCCGGAGCAGTTCCACCTGTACGAGACTCATCGGATCGACATAAGGGTTTCGCAGCCGGATTGACCGCAACAGGACGGGATTGTTTTCGAGTAATTCCTTCTGATTTGTTATGCGCAACACGGCGTCACGCGTCCGAATGAATTCTCCCTCAATCAACTCGAACGTCCGGCCTCGCAGGGCCGTATCGGTGACGAGTTCTGAATAAAGGCGAGCGATGGAAAGATCGGACTTGGCAAGGGCGATTTCCACATTTCGCAGCATGTCCGCAAAGAGCGGAAATCGTTCCATCATCGTTCTGATAGTTGCCGCGTCAGCAAAGTTATCGATCGCATAACCCACCCCGAACCATCCCGGCAGCCCATGTCGACTTTGCATCCAGCCAAACACCCACGGTATGGCGCGAAGGTCACGAAGTCCCTGAGCGCTGCTGCGCCGTGCCGGACGTGAGCCAATCTTGGCAAGGTCAAACTCTGCAGACGGGGTGGCCTGTTCAAAATAGGGCAGAACATCGGGATTGTCCCGTATGGTGCGCGTGTAAAATCCAAAGGCACTGGAAGACATTGTTTCCATTGCGGCCTCCCATTCCGCCTCGATCGGTGACCCACCCGGCCGCAACATCGCTTCGAGCGAAGCTGCCACCATCAACTCCAGATTTCGCGCGGCCAGCACGCGGTCCGAGTACTTCCAGTTCAACACCTCTCCCTGCTCGGTGATTCTGATGTGTCCGTTGAACGCGCCGGGTGGCTGCGCAACGATGGCGCGGTGCGTGGGGCCGCCACCGCGTCCAACGGTGCCGCCACGCCCATGGAAAAGAGTCAGACGAACGTTGCACTGACGCGCTGCGGCGTGGAGCGCAGCCTGGGCTTTGTAGAGTTCCCAGGTACTCGTGAACATTCCACCGTCCTTGTTGGAGTCGGAATAGCCCAGCATGACTTCCTGCCGACGATTCCATTGCTCCAGCAGCCGGGCGTACGCCCGCTCACTCCAGATTTCGGAGCAGATCGTCGCGCTCGAGCGTAAGTCCTCGATGGATTCGAATAAGGGCACAGGCATCAGATGCCGTAGATCAATCCCGCCGAGTTCTGCAAGCCAGGCCAGCGAGAGTATATCGCTGGCTTCGGATGTGCCACTGACGATATAGCAACGGAAGACGTTCGCACCGAACCTCGTCTGCAGCTCGGCAATCTTTCGATGAAAATCCAGGACTTCGCGCGCCGGGGCTGTCGACGACGGCGACGATCGCAGATCGTTCACCGCCTCGGCTTGAACCCGTGCGTGTTGACGGAGATCCAGCGCATGTAAATGAAATCCAAAGGTACGAACGCTTCGCAGCAACGGATCCACCAGTAGCGAAGCCAACCTTACACCCTGATGTTCCTGAAGGCTCCGTCGAATTGCCTGAAGATCTGCGAGAAATTCTTCAACACCGGCATAGCGATGGCCGCCTGTCAGGTCTGATGCTGTCTGCCGCAGTCGAAAGAGGATGCAACTCAGAAACTGGCGATAACTTTCCTCCTCGCGATCCGCAATTTTGACGGGCAGTTCGGCACGATAACGCTCCAGACGCGAGACCAGGTCGTTGGAAGCGGCGACGCGCTTTCGCGAAGAGCTCAGCCGCCGGCGCAGCGCGCGAACAGACTGAATGTAAAAATTGAGCACCGTTTCGCGGGCCTGGGTCACCGCGTATTCCGTTGAGTCAGGCTTCACATTCGGATTGCCGTCTCGATCGCCGCCAATCCAGGAGCCGAATTCCACAAGCGTTGGCAGAACGGCGCCATCCACAGATACCTGATAAACGTCCAGGATCGCGTCCGCGATGTCGCGGTACAGCTCGGGGATGGTCTCGAACAGAACACTGCTGTAGTCGAGGCCCATCTGGATCTCGTCTGAAATCGTAGGCGCTGCTCGGCGAACCTCATCGGTCTGCCAAATAGCAGTAACTTCCGCTGCAATTTCCGCTTCAGCTACAGACGCCTGTTCGTCCGACAGTGGAACCACGTCGAGTTGTTCCAGCAACTGCGCAATGCGTTTTCGCTTCCAGATTATTGTTCGGCGACCGACTTCCGTGGGATGCGCTGTGAACACCGGTGTGACGTTAATTCGCAGCAATGAATCCCATACCTGATCAAAGTTGAACCCTGCTTCCTTTGCGCGGAGCAGAGTTCCCTTGAACGTGCCTGGTTGAGGTGCGGCCGAAGACAGACGCGCCGCCCGACGTCTGCGTTTTCTATGATTGGTTTCGGCAAGGTTGGTCAGCTCGAAGTAGGTTGCGAAAGCCTTCGCGAGCTTTCCGGCCTCCACAATGGTCACATCCTTGATGAGCTTCTGAGCCGGTTCGAAGGCAAGCGATCCGATACGGGCATCGATCGACAGCCGTCTCAGCGATTCGACGATTTCATAAAAGCGATCGCCTTCCTGCTCCCTGAGGACATTTCCCAAAAGCTGACCGAGAGATCGAACATCGCGCCGGAGAGGCTTCTCCTTAATTTCCGCGGTAGCGCCGAGCAACTCTTCCATGCGCTCATGCTGATTCTCCGCATGCCACAGCGGGACATTAGGGCCCATGGCAAAGTATCGCAAACTTCTTGCGGGCACCTAAACACACAAGAATGTCGTGCATTTACTGGCGAGACTCGGGGACAGTCCAGAGGTGAACCCTTCGGCGTTCCACTTCGACGGACCTCTGTGGCGCCCACGATCCCATTCCAAACTCATGCGAGACGATGCGAGAACCTGGTCGCAGGCTGGAGATCAGTTTCGGACGCAGGCGTTCGTTAAGCGACTCGAGCAGAAACAAAGTCACGACTGTTGCTTCACGGATATCGGCCTCGAACAGATCTCCTTCAATGAAGCGAACCAGATGCGTGACCCCTGCAGCTTCCGCATTCCGCCGCGCGTCTTCGACAAGGACGGGATTGATTTCGATTCCCACACCTCGCGCACCGTACTTTTTCGCCGCCATAATCAGAATGCTGCCGTCGCCCGATCCGAGGTCATAAACGATGTCGGTCTTTTTCACCGCGGCGATTTCCAGCATCGCTTCGATCACCGCGTCGGGGGAAGGGACATAAATCACGTCGGGCGCACGCCGAGGTTGTTGGGCGGCGCTATGGAGACCTGTGAAGAGCAGGCAGAGCGCTACTGCAAATGAACTACTGCCACGGAACATTCAGTGTCTCCAGGGTGGTTTTGCCGCCCCAGTATAACCTCAACTGTTCGCGAGGCAGGGCTTACTGCTCGGGTGCGTAATAGCCGTATCGGTAGCTCGTGTTGAGATTCGTCGGGTATCCCTTTGGAGGGGTGATATGCACCCGCACAGAGCGCCAGGTCCCGTTTCGCACGGCATTGGAAGGCAAGTAGGCGAGTGTGTACTGCTCGCGAATATCCCGGGCAATGATGTCCATCATCACTCGAGCGTCTTCGGGAGTGTTCGGGAAATATGCACGGCCTCCGCTGGACTGAGCAATCTTGATCAGGTCATCTTCAGCTTGCTGCCCGCCCGATTGGCTGAGCAGGCCAACAGCGAACACCATAACCTTCTCGCGCTTCAGTCGTGCGACAACCTGTTCCAGGTTAGCCTTTGACATGTTGTCGATGCCATCGCTAACCAGCAATAACGCCTTCTTCTGGTGCTTCGCCTCATTCATCGTGTCCAAGGCAAGAAGGATTCCATCGAAAAGTGCGGTCTGGCCATAGGGTTTTGAAGCAGCGAGATCGCGTTCGAGCTGTACTCGGTCCTCAGTGAATGGACGCGTCAGTCGCGCATCAAAATCGAAGTGGACGATAAAGGTTTCGTCATCCGGATTGCTGTTCTCTACAAACGACAAAGCCGCCGCGTCGAGCCGAGTCTTGCGAGGCTCGATGCTTCGGCTGTTATCCAGGACAAGGCCAAGGCTTACCGGTACGTCTTCGTGTTTGAAGACGGCGATCCTCTGGTCCACATTGTTTTCTGTAACTTTAAAATTTTCCTGCCGAAGGCCTCCGACAGGGCGCCCCAGACCGTCCATGACGGAAACATGGAGTTCTACCAGATCCACGTCTACCCGAAGCGACGCAGTCGGAACCTGAGAGACCGGTTCCTGCGCCCCCACCGCGGAAGCCATCGTCAGCCAAATTATTGATATTAAAAGTCTTTTCATCGATGTTTGTACCACTCCCAGACCGCCGGCAGGATCGAGAGTACCACGACGACACCTATGACAATATGCAGATAACGGTCCACATCCGGAATCAGGCTTCCAACCGTATATCCAAGGAGGGAAGTACTGAAAACCCAGAGGATACCGCCGAAAATGTTATAAGTCACAAAAGTGCGATAGTCCATTCGCGCGGCGCCAGCCACTGCCGGAACAAAGGTCCGCACGACCGGTACAAAGCGGGCGAGCACAATGGTTTTCGCGCCGTACTTTTCATAGAAGATGTGCGCGCGCTCGATCTTCTTGGCAAACCGCGGATAGCGCATGCTCAGGGCAGCCCCAGCTTTCCGGCCAATCACGTATCCTGTCTGGTCTCCCAGGATCGCTGCGAGTGTCGGAAAAATGAGCAGATGAATAATGTTGAGTTGTCCGGCCGCTGCAAGAATTCCCGCAGTCACAAGCAGGGAGTCACCGGGAAGAAAGAACCCGAAGAACAAGCCGGTCTCGACAAAGATGATCGCCGTGATTCCTGGGACGGCGCCCCACGCAATGAGCGCTTTAACGTCAAGTAGCTGGTTCAGCAGGTCGATCATTCCGTTGCAAGAGTAGCATGAGGATGTTCTAATTGATTTTGCTTTGGGGCGGTTAGCTCAGCTGGGAGAGCGCGGCGTTCGCAACGCCGAGGCCGAGGGTTCGAACCCCTTACCGTCCACTCCAAACCTATGAAAAATTCCAGTAGCGGTAGAGTGGCGGGCGTTCTCGGGGTCGCTGTTCTGCTCAGCGTTTTTGCCTATGGGGTGCTTGCAAAACGCGCCGCTGAACCCCTTGCCCAGACCGCAAAGCTGTCAAACACCTCGACGTTTAACGCAGATAGAGCTTTTGAAGACCTGCGTGCAATCGTGGCTTTCGGGCCCCGGCCTGCGGGGAGTGAAACGCTGGCCAAAACACGTAGCTATATCGTGACCGAGTTGCAGAAGGCCGGCTTAAAACCTGAAATGGACGAGTTTGAGGCCGTAACTCCACGCGGACGTAAGAAGATGATCAACATACGAGCCAGTCGTCCTGGTGCGCGTTCGGGCATCATCGCTCTCGTCGGTCACTACGATACGAAGATCTTCAACGACATCAAGTTTGTAGGCGCCAATGACGGTGGATCAAGCACGGCCTGGCTGCTTGAAATGGCCCGGGCAACGCAGGGATTGCGACTGCAGCACACGCTTGAGTTCGTGTTCTTTGATGGCGAAGAAGCGGTTGTCGAATGGACCGATGACGACAGTGTGTACGGCAGCAGGTACGACGTACAGCGTCGCAGCAAGGCGGGTACGCTTCAGCAGCTGAAGGCACTCATCCTTGTCGATATGATCGGAGACAAGAACCTGAATATCGAAAGGGAATCGCAGTCTACCGGCTGGTTAACGGAAATCATCTGGAATACGGGCCACGCACTCGGGTTTACCAGAGAATTCCTGAACTCCTCGCAACCGATAAGCGATGACCACATCCCGTTTCTGAAGGCGCGGATTCCTGCTGTAGACATTATCGATTTCGACTACGGGCCCGGGCACGCATACTGGCACCAGGCAACGGACACCCTGGATAAGACAAGCGGCCGAAGCTTGAAAGTGGTTGGGGATACCGTCTATATGAGTCTTCCGGAAATCGACCGCCGCGCCAGTCAGTAATTTTAGTCTGTCTGCCGCTTCCTGCCGAAAACGAAGGCCACAAGGATCCCAAGCGCGTACAGCGCAATCATCGGAACAGCGAGGATCATCATGTTTCCGATGTCCCCTGTGGGAGTGATGATGGCCGCTGCGACAAAGCAACCCAACACGGCATACTTTATGTTTCTCAAGAGAAACGGTCCGCTAACGATGCCGATGCGGCTAAGCAGGAAGATAACGGCCGGAATCTCGAAGACAATCCCCATTCCCACGATTAGCGCAAACACGAGGTTGTACGCCGCGGAGACACTGACGAGGACATCGATGTTGAGATTCTTTCCCATATCGATCAGGAACTTCAGCCCGGTGGGAAGGGCCAGGTAGTAAGCAAAAAGCCCGCCGAGCACGAACAGGATCGTTGCGGAAACGACGAAGGGAAGGGCGTAACGGCGCTCTTTGCGGTAGAGTCCGGGCGAAACGAACAACCAGATCTGCGCCAGGATGAACGGTGACGCAAGAAAGATGGCTGCCATCAGCGCCATCTTCAGCTGAACGGTAAAGGGGTCCGTAAACTCCGGGGCATTCAGGCGCGCGCCCGTTTCATTGATCAGATTGCTGAAAACCTTGAAAATGTCGTCTGCGAAGTACCAGCAAGCGCCAAACGCGACGCCGACCGCGATGAGGCAATTGATGATGCGACGCCGGAGTTCCTCGAGATGATCGAGGAACGACATCTGTCCCTGGAGCTCTTCCTGCTCCTCGGCTTCGCGGCGTTCTTCTTCGCTGTCAATTGGCATCGGGTTTCTTCTCTTCGGAGCCCGTAGCGGCAGCTTCCTCAGGAATTTGAGGCGGCGGCTCCTCTTCAGCGATTTTCGCCGATACCTCTTCCACTTCGGCCTCCACTGCCGACTTCGCTTGCTCTAAGGACTGCTTGATTTCGTCGACCGGCTTTTCGACGTCCCGGAGATGTTCATGCCAGGTCGTCTTGAGATCGTCACTTGCCCTCCTGAACTCACGTAATCCCTTCCCGATAGTCTTACCCAGTTCAGGGAGCTTTTTTGGGCCAAGAACAACCAGGGCAACAAAGAAGATAACGACCATTTCGGTCCAGCCAAGTGGGCCCATATAAATCCTCCAAAAGGAGGACCTTATGATATCACTACCCTGTTATAATGCCGGGGATTGTTCAAGAAGAGGGAGAACCCGATGAATCATCCGCGTTTGCGTGCATTTTTGTGCATGGCCACGGTCTTCGCCCTACCCCTGATGCTGAGCGGCCTGCTGCTCACCGTGGAAGCAGAGCCGGGCACCAAGGAAGAAGATGCGCAGTCGCTTCGGTTGTTCAATAACGTCCTTGTACTGGTCGAGGCAAATTACGCATCGCGTATCGACCCGGAACGCGCTGTCTACGGCGCAATTGACGGGATGCTGCGCACGCTCGACCCCCACTCGAAGTTCCTGGAACCGAAGGCGTTCAAGTCGCTTCGCGAGGATCAAACCGGTTCGTATGCCGGGTTGGGTATACAGGTCCAGTCCTTGTTTGGGAAGGTGACCATCGTTTCCCGGCCATTTCCTGATTCTCCCGCAGAGAAAGCCGGCTTGCGAGTAGGCGACATGATCACGCATGTCAATGGCGCATCCACGCAGGGTTTCTCGGTTGAGGAAGTCGTCAGCAAGTTGCGAGGCGTCGCAGGAACCCAGGTGCACATCACGATCTCGCGACCGGGTGAAGAGAAGCCGTTCGAGCTGGATATCATCCGTCAAACCCTGAAGAAGTACACTATCAACTTCTCGTACATGATTCGGCCAAATGTCGGTTACATAAAGATCGACAGTTTTGCCGAAACTACCGGCAAGGAACTTCAGGAAGCCCTCCGAAAAATGGATACCACAAAACTCGAAGGTCTGGTTCTGGATCTTCGAGGCAACCCGGGCGGTTTGCTCCAGGAAGCAATTAAGGTCGGCGAAGCGTTCCTGCAGCAGGATGAACTTATTCTCAAGACCGGCGGCCAGACCAGAGATTCGGTCCAGGACTTTCGTTCAAAGGCGAGAAATAGAGATCCAAAGTATCCGCTGGTGGTTCTTGTCGACCAGAACAGCGCAAGCGCCTCCGAGATTGTCTCCGGTGCGATCCAGGATCACGATCGCGGGCTGATTGTCGGCGAAACGACTTTTGGTAAGGGGTTGGTTCAGTCTGTTTATACCCTTCGGAACAACGCGGGGGTCGATTCCGGGTTACTCCTCACAACCCAGAAGTGGTACACGCCGAGTGGTCGTCTGATCCAACGAGACTATTCCCAGATCTCCCAGTTCGATTATTACAACCACCGCGACAACCCGGTTGATACGAAAAAGAGGGAGGTTCGATACTCCGACAACGGAAGGATCGTTTACGGCGGAGGTGGAATCACGCCGGATGTCACCGTCGAGCGGCCGCAGCCGAACGCCTTCCAGACAACGTTGCTCGAGAACTTCGTCTTCTTCTCCTTCGCAGACGAGTTTTTCAAGACCAATCCGTCAATCGGGTCAAATTTCCAGATCACCACCCCGATGATTGAGGATTTCAAGAAGCACCTCAAAGCGCGGCAAGTCCCATTCCAGGATAAAGACGTTCAAGACAACCTGGATTTTGTCAAGATGAGGATCCGCCACGAGATTTTCTATAAACGCCTTGGTAACGCCGAGGCACAGAAAGTGCTCGATGAGGGTGACGTGCAACTGCAGCGAGCTCTTGAACTGCTGCCGGAGGCAAAGAAAGTCATGGAACCTGTGAAGCGCCAGAGCGTTCAACGCTAGGAGGAGCAGGCGCTGCAGACTATTTCTGTAAGGCTGCCGCACGGGACCTATAACATCGAGGTCGGCAGCGGTCTCCTTTCAAATCTTGAAACACATCTCCAACGGGCCGGACTAACCGGCCCGTTTCTCATTGTTTCTCAGCCGCGAATCTTCAAGGCAGTGGGGAAAGAGCTGCGCAAGCGGTTTCCTCTGGCCCTGATTCCTGAAGGTGAACGTGCCAAGAGCTTCCCGACTGTGACGCGACTCCTCAATCGGTTCTCCGAACTGCGCATGACGCGTCAATCGACCGTTATCGCGCTTGGAGGCGGTGTTGTCGGTGATGTC
>DASTBJ010000623.1:0-3885 GCA_035712125.1 Terriglobia bacterium | reverse complement strand
ATCCGCCGGGCCAGTTGGTCAATCCCGCCTGGGTGGACTGAGCCGAATTGCGCTCCCATGAACCGCTGAACGTCGCCTTGTGCTTCGCATTGAAGTTGTGGTCGATACGGACGTTGTATTGATCGCGATTGGTATCGTTGCCATCTCCATTCGTCGAGTCCTCGCCCTGCACCCTGCGCAACCACCGAATTCCTGCGGTGTTCAGTCCGTCGCCGATCGTATAGTCGTTGGGAAGCGGCATGCGCCCGAACAAGTACTGAACCCATCCGGAGGTATCGAACGCGGCCCGGTTGGGATCCCACGGTGTAAACGCTCCGTTTACGTCTCTGCCGAAAAGGCTCACCGTTGCCAGATCACCCGTTGCGGTTGACGGCTTGACCGGATTACCGGAACGATCCACTGTGGGCACGTTCGACAGAGCATTCCCGTTTTGTACCCCGGGGAAGTAACGGAAGTTTCCCTGACGCGCCTGTTCGGTAAGGACGAGGCCATTAAAGTAACTCTTCGTTACGAATCGCTGGCCGTCGTAAAGGAAAAAGAAGAACGTCTTGTTCTTGAAGATAGGCCCACCGATTCGCCCCCCGAACTGGTTTCCGTTGTAATAATTTTTGGGCACGCCCTGGAAGTTGTTGTTCCAGGAATTGGCAGACAGCTTCGAGTTGCGGTTCGACCAGAAGAGGCTGCCGTGAAAGTCATTTGTGCCGGAACGCGTGGACATCTGAATCTGGCCGGATCCGCGACCTGTTTCCGCATCCGCCGGCGCCACGATGACTCTGACCTCATCAATCAGGTCCGGGCTGACGTAAGTAGTAGTCGCGGCGCCAATGTCGTAGCGTCCGTCGCTGACGGGTATGCCGTCTCGCGTGGTGTTCAACTGGGTCAGACGTCCGCCCGCAAAGTTGCTGCCCTGTGTGCCCGCCGTCGTTCCGACGAGATCCAGAACGTTGCGTGTCGCCAGCGGCAGGTCGCGCACCTTGTATTCCGGAAGCACTGCTCCGATTGATGAGGACGTTGTGGCGATAAGCGTGTCCGGAGAGACGCTGACATCGACGCTCTGCACCTGCCCCGCAACTTCCAAAGAAAAGTTCAGGCGCACTTGTTGCGAGACGCCCAGGGCGACATCGTTATAGGTCTGTGTCTGAAAGCCAGGCAAAGCCGCCGAGACCTTGTAGGTACCGGACTGCAGCGACGGAAAGTTATACGAACCGCTTTCATTCGTGATCGCCGTCGAGACAATGCCGGTTTGCGTATTGGTCGCGGTGATCGTCACGCCCGGGATTAGTGCCTTTGTCGGATCCGTAACGGTTCCGCCCAGAGTTGCATTTGTTGTCTGCGCCGGCGTCGCGGTGCAAATGGCGAGAAAAATGGTGGAAGCGAGAAGAATTCTTTTCATAGTCCCCCCAAACAGTTGAAGCAGACGTCTGACCGCTCATTGTTTTTTCGCGGACGAAATTTAATGAATCCTACTACAACGGTGGTCGCCACTTAAGGGGATTCAAGTAGCTACCGTGGAAGATCGCGCTTGAGTCGCACTAAATTTCAATCCGTGGGATAAGGTGCGTCCCCAAATGTAACCGCATGGTAACCCTTCAAACCAACCGCCCTCGCCAGAGAACTGCGGAAATCCTCACCGGCTGCCAGACTGCGGATGGCCGAACGAAAATCGTAACGGGGGCACCAGCCCAGTTCCGTGCGCGCCCGCTCATTGACATATACGCGATCAATAGTTTTGGGCATCGCCCAGCCTCGGCGGGCGTACTCCGCTTCGAATTCGGGAACGTATCGTCTGACGACTGCGGCGGCATCTGTTCGAAGCTCGTGCAGGTCCTCACGAGTGAACGGCGTGGTGGCGCTGATGATGTAACGGCCAAAGCCGATGACCGCCGCCCTCTCGACTGCAAGCAGATGCGCCCTGACCATATCCTCGATATCCGAGCGGCGATACAGAAGTTCGTTGACCTTGAGATTTGCAGCGTCAAACGACTGCCGCGCATTCCGGTCATCGTCTTCCTCAGGAAAGAAGCGCGAGGCACGAAGAACAACACACGGCAGAGTCATCCTGTATTGAAACAACTCGCATAAACTTTCTGCGGCCAGCTTCGTTACACCGTAAATATTCTTCGGAACCGGCGTCACGTCTTCGGTAATCCATGCGGCGGGAGCGCAATCCGACGGCTGCAGCGCTCGGCCGAATACGCTGGTGGTGCTCGTGTACACAAAAGACCGAACGCCTGCCGAGGCTGCTTCTTCCAGGAGATTCAGCGTCCCCGTAATGTTGGTATCGATAAAGTCTTGTCGTATGTGTGTCGCGACGTGCGGCTTGTGCAGCGTGGCCGCATGGATGACAGCATCCACTTTCCGCATGCTTGCTTTGACGAAGTCGCGGTCGACGATCGATCCGATCCGCTGAGTAAACGGTGACGGTTTGATATCGAGCCCGACGGCCTGATGGTCAGATCCAGCCAGGGTTCGCATCAACGCCTCGCCGAGGTGGCCGGCACTTCCTGTGATCAAAATTTTCATGCGGACATCATTGTAATCTCGCGTTGACTCCCGACAAACGATGCTTTAGCCTACATGTCGAAGCTTGAGGTAAAGAAGGTTGAGGCATAATGGCATCCACGAGATTTCCGATCCCACAGGGCACGCTCGACATGTTGATTCTGCAAGCGCTCTCGCTCGAGGCCGCGCATGGTTACGCCATCGCGCAACGGCTTCAGCAGATTTCGCGTGAAAGGGTGCACGTGAATCAGGGCTCCTTGTATCCGGCGCTGCACCGTCTTGAACAGAAAGGCTGGCTGCGGTCCGAGTGGCGGCGGTCGGAGACGGGCCGGGAGGCCAAGTTCTATGCCCTCACGCAATCGGGCCGTAAGCAGCTTGCGCGCGAAAAGGCCGATTGGAACCGGCTGGCAGAGGCGATTCAGCTGATCTTCAACGAGGGAGCATGAGCCATGGGCAGGTTCGTTAATCTCTTCCGCCGGCGGCGTGATCGGCTGGAACACGATCTCGATCGCGAATTGAGGTATCACGTAGACCGTCGCGTCGAGGACCTCATAAAGGAAGGACTCAGCGAGCGTGAAGCCCGAAGACAGGTGAGCGTCGAATTCGGCGGCGTTCCCCAGGTACAGGAAGAGGTGCGGGACACATGGATATCGCGATGGGTTGATACGCTCCTGCGTGACATGCGCTATTCGATACGCAGCCTGCGCAAGAGTTGGAGCTTCGCCCTCGGCGCGGGCACCGTTCTCACTCTGGCCATCGCCGCCAACATCGCGATGTTCTCAGTCGTAAGTACGGTCCTTCTTCAGCCACTACCTTTTCCCGGCGCCGACCGCATTGTCTCGATCGAGACATTGTTTACGGACACCGGAAAGAGCAATCAGTTAGTCTCCCGTACCGACTTTGTCGATTGGCAGGCGCGAGACAGCGTGATGGAGAAGATGACGATCTTCTTTGGCGGAGACGATTGGCCGATTACCGTCGGCGGCCGCGCTATTTTTGCCAACTTTCGCTTTGTCTCGGCTGACTTCTTTGAGGTCTTCGGCCAGACCCCTGTTGCCGGGCGGCTGCTAACCGCACAGGATGTCCCGCCGGTGGGCGCTCCGCCCCGAACCGCCGTTCTGGCGCATGCCTGGGCAGTAACGCACTTCGGCGGTGCGGAGGCCGCAATCGGAAGAACCTTCGGCCCACCTGAGAGTCCGATCGAGATTGTCGGCGTAGCTGCGCCTGGATTTCGTTACCCCGGCGACACGGACTTCTGGGTGTCCAACAACCCTGCGCCTGCGCCTCACGTGACTGCAGCTCAGATTCAGGCAAGCCGCGCTAATTACTCCAACTTCGCTGCTGGGAGGCTCAAGCCGGGTGTTTCTTTCACGCGCGCCGAGG
>DASTBJ010000622.1:0-19067 GCA_035712125.1 Terriglobia bacterium | reverse complement strand
CACCACTTTCTGGCTCTCGCCGTCCAAATCGGCAAGAAAGACTATAAATTTTCCGTCTGACGATATCGCTGGGCTGACTTCTTCGCCCGACGAATTTGTCAATGGGATGAACTCGGCGTTCTCGAGGGTGAAATTAGCCGGCCTGTTTGACAGCCAGACTGCGACACCTGCCCCGAGCACGACGACCGCCGTAACCATCCAGCGAACGAAACGTGCTCGGTCTGCGGATAACGGTACGACGCGTGGCAGAGAATCGGGCTTGCTGAGGACGCGCCTCAAATCGACCGCGAGATCTCCCGCGTTTTGGTAGCGTTCCTTCGGATCCTTGGCGAGAGCTTTATCAACAACATCGGCAAGGCGGGGAGGAATGTTTGCGAGCGGGGGCGCTGGGGCATGGATGATTTGGTGCATCGTATCCACATGAGACTTGCCCGCAAAGGGCCGCGTGCCGGCGACCATTTCGTAAAGCATGACTCCAAGGGAAAAAATGTCCGTGCGATGATCCACCTGCCGTCCGCTGGCTTGCTCGGGAGACATATAGGCCGGCGTGCCCATGATTGCTCCCTCCACAGTCTGCGTCTCTGCCGGTTTCTCGCGTTCCATGAGCTTCGCGAGACCGAAATCAAGCACCTTCACCTGGGACTCCGGGGTCACGATCACGTTTGCAGGCTTGATATCGCGATGGACAATTCCAGCGGAATGGGCGGCGGCGAGAGCGCTGGCAACCTGTGCGACATAGCCGATGGCGTCTGCCAACGGGAGGCGCTTGTCGCCCATCAGTTTATCGAGCGATTTGCCTTCGACGTACTCCATAACGAGGTAATCCATGTCCCCGTCATTGGCGATGTCATAGACCGTCACAATGTTCGGATGGTTCAAGGCCGAAGCCGCGCGTGCTTCCTGCAGGAAACGACGTTTGCGTTCGGGGTCAGATACTTTCTCAGCCGGCAGGATCTTGATGGTAACTGTCCGGTGAAGCCGCGTGTCGGTCGCGCGAAAGACCTGCCCCATGCCTCCAGCGCCCAGCAGTTCCAAAATCTTGTAGGGACCGACAGTTTGGCCTTCAACCACGCCGCTATTGCCGCCGGCAACCATTTCCGCCGCGAGATCGCAGGCATCTCTTTCAATGAAGTTCTCCGGCTGCTCATGAGACGCGATCAGGTCTTCGATCTCCTTTCGCAACTCGTCATCACCGGCGCAGTTCTCGCCAAGAAACGCTGCGCGCTCCAGTCCCTGCCGGGTTAATGCCTCATGAAACAGCCGCTCGATCTTTTGCCATCGTTCCCCGTTCATGGATCAGCTCCTCAGATACAGGACACGAAGAATACATGACCGAAATCAAATTTGGGAAAATGCCCTTACCTGCTGTCGGTCATCTCTTTTTTCAGCCACGCCTTCGCAAGGGTCCAGTCACGCATGACCGTTGCCGGAGAAACATTCAAGACGACGGCGGTCTCATCGATGCTCAACCCCGCAAAGAATCGCAGTTCGACAATCTGGCTTTTCCGCTCGTCAAATTGAGCGAGACCTTTCAGCGCGTCATCCAGCGCGATAACTTCCGCGGCACGTTGCTGCGATACAATCATGGCTTCCTCGAGTTCAACGCGTGGCGCATCCCCGCCTCGCTTCTTGTAGCGACGGCTGCGGGCGTAATCCACGAGGATTCGACGCATCATCTGAGCGGCGATTGCGAAAAAGTGCGACCGATTTTGCCAACGCGTATCCTTCTGATCCACCAGCTTCAAGAAAGCTTCGTGGACAAGCGCGGACGTTTGCAGTGTGTGACCCGGTCGTTCGCGGTTCATGTACCGATGGGCTAAACGCCGCAATTCGTCGTAAACAAGCGGCATTAATTGTTGTCGGGCGGCTTCGTCACCGTCGCCCCAGGCAGCCAGCAACCGGCTGACTTCGTGTGATGAGGATGTCATCGGACGCGGAGTGTACCACTTTGCAATCGCCTGGTTAGGTCTGGAAAAGAATTTGACCCTCCAACACCTGGCCTGTCGGCAGGAAACCTTTGACTCGTACCGTTCCACGTACTATAAGCATCCGCAAGCAACCGTAACTCACACTGCTGAGTCAGACAGCGGGACTGCACCGATTTGCCACTCGTAGGGGAGCGAGTGGCGATACTTTCGATGAAGCGTTGAGCAATGCTCCGGCACGCTTTCTCTCATGTCTCGGTTGCGCTACAAGACGAAACGCGTTCGCGTTTCTTACGTGGGGGGAAAATGAAACTCAGAATATCGCTCGCATTGCTCTGCGGAATCCTGACTTTCTCGTGGAGCGCATTTGGCCAGGCGATCGGATCGATCACTGGTATCGTCCAGGACCCAAGTGAAGCCCGGATTCCAGGCGTCAGCGTCACTGCTACAAACACCGCCACAGGCATCAAGACGCCGACAATAACAAATGAATCGGGGGCCTACAATTTTTCAAATCTTTCCGTCGGGCCCTACGTTCTCGAAGCTTCATTGCCGGGCTTTCAAACGGCCCGCGTTGAGAACATCGACCTGCGAAACAACGAGACCTTACGTTACAACCTGACGCTGCAGCTCGCTACCACCGCCACAAGAGTCGAAATCGCGATTGATGCGCGGGACATCCTGGCCACTTCATCCGCGAGTGTGGGTGAGGTGCTTTCGCAAACCCAGGTATCTGATTTGCCTCTTGTGGGAGGGGACGTGCTCGATCTCGTCGCGCTGCTGCCCGGATACCGTGCAGGCGCGGGTGTTCCCGGCGTCAACACCGACACCTTCGCCGGGATTCAATCCAGCGCGATCAACACCGTTCGTGACGGCTTAAGTGTCACTGATGGCCGCTTTCAGAACGGCGTCTTTGCAACCACCGTCATCAACCCGGACATGGTAGGAGAAATTCGCCTTATTTTGACGCCCGTCGATGCGGAATTGGGTCGTGGCAACGGACAGGTTCAGATCACCACACGGTCGGGCACCAACCGCTACAGCGGCAGCGCGGTCTGGAGTGTTCGCAACAGTGCGATGGATGCCAACACCTGGGGCAACAACAACGATATCGATCCCGCGACCGGCAGGTGGTCGCCAACGGTTCCCAACTGGTTCAACCAGAATCAGCTGACCGCAAGCTTCGGGGGACCAATCATCCGCAACAAGACCTTCTTCTTCGGACTCGTCGACCGCAACTGGGTGCGTTCTCGATCTACCGTGAACGGTCTTGTCCTCACCGATACCGCACGTCAGGGAATCTTCCGTTACTTCCAGGGGTGGACTCCTGACGATGCCGATGCCACTCCCGGAGCAAGCTCGCGGCCCGCGATCGACTTTCAGGGAAATCCGCTGAGCGCCGCGCAGGATCCTCTGCTTTACGCCAACGGCGGGCTGGTTTGTTTCAGCGTTTTCGGAAATCAGAAGGTTAACCCCGACACGTTCCAGATGACTCCGTTCACACAAAACGACTGCCCCGGTGGCAACGCCATTTTTCCGACTGCAACCAGCGTCGGCCAGCCCTATTGGGACGCGGGGCGCCAGGCGGCAGATACAACGGGATTCATGCGGAACCTCTTCACCTTCATGCCCCACGCCAATAACTTCCAGGGCGGCGACGGCCTGAATACCGCGCAGGTCCGGTGGACCCGCACCGCGGTGAACAACGGAATCAATTCAGCCGCGGCTTATGGCGGAGACCAGGGTATTGAACGCAAGCAGTTCAACATCAAGATCGATCACAACTTCAGCGACAGACACAAGGCGAATTTCGGCTACACATGGGAACGCGACACCGAAGGAACGAACTTCTCCAACTGGCCGAACAACCCTCAGGGCCTGACCCGGCGTCAACCCTGGGTCATTACTTCAAGCTTCACCTCCACGCTGTCCCCGACCATGATCAACGAGGCCCGCTTCGGCGTACGGATGGGAGTCCTGAACGAATCCGTGGGAAAATCCGAATGAGGAAATCGCGAATCAGGCAAGTGCGTTTCTTCTTCAGGGAGGGCAGGGGTTCCCGGCGGTTTTCAATCCCGCCTTGCTGAGTGGCGCCAACTCTCCTTACAACAATGGCGACTACAATGGAAACAGGTCTCCGCTTTACAGCTACGCCGATACCCTGAGCTGGACGCGCGGGACGCATGCGTTTAAATTCGGCGGAGAAATCCGTCGCACCAAAACCACCGGCTACAACGGGATTCCGGCGCGGCCGAGGCCCGTCCTTACCGGTGGCGCAGGAGCGAATCCCGCGAGCAATATTGCGCCGAGTTCCGGAACGACGACGCGCCTGCCCGGATTGGTGACAACCGGTGCCAACAACACCTCCGCCCAGGCCCAGGCACAGAGCCTCCTCTATTACCTGAGTGGTTCCATTAACCAGGGCAATCAGCTGTATTGGATCGACGAATCCTCAGACGTCACCAATGGGACCTGGGAAAATTTCAACACGCTGGAAAGGAAGTACCGCGACCAGGTCCTGAACGAAGCTTCCGTATTCGTCAAGGATGACTGGAAAATTACCAGCGCGCTGACGCTGAATCTTGGCGTGCGCTGGGAATGGTACGGCGTACCCTACATCGGTTCGGGCTTTACGACGACAACACCCGGCCAGGGCACCGGCCTTTTTGGCGTCGGACGCACCGGACTTGGAGGCGCCGATCCGTTCAACACCTGGTTATCCCCCGGCAATATCTACTTGAGCGGATATGGACCGACGGGCCTGCTGGAATGCAATGTGGGAGTGCCCAGCGGCGTAACCGGAATCCCCGCGTCTAATTGCGATCCCAGCCTGATCACCGGTGTGGAATTTGTCGGGCCCAACAGTCCCAATCCGGACAAGAAAGTCTACGCGGACGATTGGAACAACTTTGGACCGGCTATAGGCTTTGCCTGGCAGCTGCCGTTCGGAGACAGGAGGGGCCAGACCACCATGCGCGGTGGCTACCAGGTGACGTTCGGCGGAGCAGGCCGCAACGGCATCGCCTCCGACGGATTTCTTGGCGGCGCTCCCGGCGCAACCAGCAATGCCACGATCGATTTTGTGGCTATGGGCAATCCCTACCTCGACCTTGACGATGTGCCGAGCCTGGTTCCGTTAACGCCGAGAAACCCGGCGGTTCCAGGAGGAACTCTTGGCGGTCCGTATAGCCGTGCGGGCTCATTCACCGCTTTCGATCCGAACTACACCACGCCCTACGTGCAGAACCTGACGCTTTCGGTGACGCATCAGCTTCGCCGGAACATGATCATTGATGTGCGTTATGCCGGAACTCTCGGAAGGAAGCTCAACGGCAGCATGAACCTCAACACGCCGAACGTCTTCTATAACCAGGAACTGATGGACGCTTTGAATGTCGTTCGCGCTGGAGGGGAAGCTCCGCTGTTCAACCAGCTCTTCGCCGGGCTCAACCTCAACAGTACAACATCAGGTTATGGCACCATCGGAACAACTCAGAACGGTGTCGTGCAGACCGGATCGCTCCACCTGCGGCGCCGGTTCGCACAGGACCTTGCCGAAGGCGACTACGAGACGATCGTTAACTTCATCAACTCAAACACGGGCGGGAGTCCCACTACAGGGCTTTCCAACGTCAATACGGCCATCAGCAACGTTGGAGGACGCATTCTCCGCAACGGCTGCGATCGACTGGCCCGAGGTTTCACCACCGTTGGAACTGCGATTCCAACGCCACTGCGCTGCTTCGCCGAGGACTACATTGTGGCGAACCCGCAGTTCGGAAACGGTAACGCCGGCCCCACCTACAATTCGAACACGGGCTCTTCGAACTACCATTCTCTGGAAACCCAGTTCACACTGCGTCCGGTACACGGCACGTCTTTCTCCGCGACCTATACCTGGGCAAGGTCCCTGGAGAACCCCGGAACGAATTGGACGGACTACCGCAACCGGGCTGCCGACTATCGACTTGCAACGAACCATCGCACCCACGAGTTCCGTATGAATGGAACCGTTGACCTGCCGTTCGGTCCGAACAAGCTGGTTCTTCCTAACAGCTCGGGGGTTTTGGCTCGCGCGATTGAAAACTGGAAATTCAGCTGGACCTACAACGTCTTCAGCGGAGCACCCGCATCCATTGAAGCGCAGGACATGTTCTACAACAACGGTGTTGCCAACGTCGTCGGCCCCTGGGACTTCAAGAGCGGCGACGTTCTCTGGGGTCAGAACATTGGAGGTCAAAACCTGGGTGGCACGTATTTTGGCCCCGTTGGGACCTACAACGTTGTTCCCGATCCCCAGTGCGCTCCCGGCGGACTCCTGGACACCACGGACGCGATGGGCTTCAACCTGCGAACCGGCCAGGCGAGTTGCCCACTGTCGGCCATTGCGGATTCGTCCGGCCGGATCGTCTTGCAGAATCCACTTCCGGGCCAGCGCGGAACGCTGGGTCAGCGGTCCGTCTACGGGCCCGGAAGCTGGACGCTCGACGGAAGCCTGAGCAAGAGTTTCCTCATCACGGAGAGCAAGCAGATCCAGATCCGCTTCGACGCCACCAACCTCCTGAACCATGCAAACCCGAACAATCCTGAGTGGGACATCAACGACGCAGACTTCGGGACAATCAATGGCAAAGGGAACCAGCACCGAACCTTCCAGGGACAATTACGCTTCCTGTTTTAGGTTCCTGCGGGGACAGACACCTGATTCGCGACGCGAATCAGGTGTCTGTACGTGTCAGTCCCGAATTCCCCGGGACGCGAAGATCTACTGGACGACGTAACGGAGGGCCTGCGAGCGGCAAACGCGGTCGTCCGCTAGTGCCGGTGACCCCGATCCGGCCGCCTGGAATCCGCATCCTCCGCAAAGCCCTCAGAATTTTCTGACTCCGTGTGGGACTGTCTGACAGGATGATTGCCTTCGATCTGTTCGAGAATAGCTTCCCCGCCATCCAGAAGCAGCGCGCCTTTGTCTTCCGGAGTCTCGCCGCGCTCGATCAAACGTTGGACACTCTTGCTGAAGTTCATTAAATGTGCCCGAGCGGCGATAAGGTTGCCCTGGCTATTGCCCGAGCTGATGACCCGTCGCGCCGAATCGAGCAAGGCCTGCAGTTGCTTCGCCGCCGCTGCGCTACCTGTGTTTGGCCCGCTGAGGATGGCAAGCAACTGGTCAATCTGTTCCTCCAGCGAGACGTCGAGCGAGGCAAGCGGTGGCACGCTCTTCTTTGGAGCGTCTGATGGTGTCACTGTAAAAGCCATCATCCACGCAGAACTTTTGCGTTATGGGCCAGCAGCGCTACCAGTCAAACTTGAGTATCAACCTTGAGTATCAACGGCGGGGTCGGGGACAAGGAGAACAGGACAACTAAGGATTCTTATGATTGAGCACCTGTGAGGGAGTCAGTCCCCCTTCGGGGAAAGTTGATCATAGAGCCATGCTTTCGCCTTGTTCCATTCGCGCATTACCGTGATCGGTGCGATCTCCAAAACTTCTGCGGTTTCTTCGATGGTCAGCCCGGCGAAGAACCGTAACTCGACGATCTGATTCTTACGTGGATCGAAAGCAGCAAGGGCATTCAGCGCATCATCAAGAGCCGCCAGGTCTGCACTCCTGTTGGGAGAGATTCCCAGAGCCTCATCCAGCGAGACGTGCGCCGCTCCTTTGAGGTGTGTTCGCCGCTTCGCATAACCGACCAGGACATGTCGCATGAGGCGAGCTGCAACTCCGACGAAGTGTGCGCGGTCCTGCCACTGCACATTCTTCCAATCCAACATTCGCAGATAAGCTTCGTTGACGAGCGCCGTAGTTTGAAGAGTGTGGCCGGGGCGTTCTTGTGACAGGTATCGGTGCGCCAGTCGATGGAGTTCGGATTCCACCAGGGGAACTAATCGCTCGAGGGCGGACGAATCCCCTTGCCGCCAGGCCTGCAACAGTCCAGTGATTTCACGGGGCGAGGGAACAAACATTCAATCCCCTCTCAAACTGAAAACCTGATCTTAGGCCGGAAGCGTATCACAACGATGGGTTTAACTCGGGGAACTCGGAGGCGCTAACGCGCAAACTTCTTCTCCAGTTCAACCCACCAGTTCCAGGAAACCGTAATCGGAAAGTTGGCGAGGCCTGGACTGAAAGGGGGCTCAGAGACGACAAGAAACTGCTGGCCATCCAGAGTCACATCATAGCCATTTCGACTGGAATAGATGTCTCTGTTCGTCAAACTTCCAAGATCGAAAAGCTTTTGCGGGGGAGCGACGGGCAGCGCAGCTTCCGGGCTGATAAGGGCTGCCATCAAATTGTTCTCAGGTGAAATGAAGAAGAGTTCTTTACCGTCGTCTCTCCATCGAGCTTGGTTCCCGCCCTTCTCAGACACCTGTATTGGTTTTCCTATGGGTTCTAAACCTGAGATCGGCTGGAAATACACTTGATGACGCCCGTCCGTATTGCAGTCAAACGCAATGTATTTCCCGTCTCGTGAGAACACGGCACCGCCGCAGCGTCCGAAGGGAAACGCCATCACCCTTTCCTTGCCCGAGGCCATATCGAGCAGATGTATCGCGGCGTTTTCTATATGCAGGAGGGGAAAGGTATAGAGCAGGAACTGGCCATGCCATGACGTCGGCGCGCCCGGTGTTTTAGTAAGCGGCTGGGGCTCTCCGTTACGGATCGGATCGAGAGCGTAGATCCCACGACCCGAGCGCCTGTACGCGACACGCCGCGTGCCATCCCCCGACCATATCGGGTAAGAATCCGAAGTATCATTGAATGTCTTCTTCTCGGATCTCTCCTTCTTCAGATCGATGATCCAAACGTCCTCTCCTCCCGATCTCCTTACCCCCACGACCAGGGATTCGTCCGGGGAGAGACGCGGTATTTCAACGGACAACTCTGGCGAAAGCTCGCGGACGAGGTTTCCCGATCGGTCCACAAAACGCAGTTGTCGCGTAACCTCCGACCCTGTCTGATAGGCCAGGCCTCCATCGGGTGAAACTCCAACCGCCGGCCTGACTGCAGGATCACCGACCATACCAATATTCGGAACCAGAAGCGCCGGCTCCCCGACGACTTGACCCCGGACTTCATCAAACTTGTACGCCAGTAAATCTGTTCCGTTTCGGTCTGACGGTACAACCAGCAGGTAAGTCTTTCCGCCAGGGATCCGCGCCAGAATAGGCGCGCTTAAGACATTGTCAACAACCAGAGTTCTTTGACGAGGTTCCAGCCCAGCGAGGTAAATCGAACTACCTTCTTTCTCGTCACGCACCTGCGCCAGAAACCGCTTGCCATCGCCCAAAAAAGTCGGGAACAGCAAGTCCCCCGAATCAGGAATCGGTGTACGTGGATCTCCCTTCGCGGAAATCAGAACGAGGCTGCCTTTGTCACGGGCGATAATCTCGTCGTTCTGGTTCCCGGCTAACTGCCAGGGGCTGCCTGTAGTCGTCAGGTCACGAGGGGAACCACCCCTGAAAGGATCTATCCACAAAAGCCGACCCTTTATTGTGAATGCGAGAGAGTCCTCACCGGCCGACCAAACCAGACGCATGGCCCCCTCCGTACCGGGTAGCACATTGCCGTCGACGTTCTCGTGCCGCTTCACGTAGATCCGCTGCTCTCCCTGGGCGTCCTTGACGACGTAGGCCAGGGAGTTACTTGAAATCGCAGGGGTGCCGAGGGGGATCAGGCTGCCGGGTGGGGGGTAAATCTGGCTGCGCAAAAGCTGGGGCGGTTCCGGCTCACGCCAGATTAATGAAAGCGCGACAACGACGATTCCCAGAACTGAGGCCATAACCCACGGCAACCTGGCGAAGCGCCGTCCGGTTTGCGCGTGCAGAGCGTCGGCTGCTGATGATGGGTCGCGAACCAACTCCCACGCGTCGGCGATATCGCGCAACCGGTTCTTCGGATCCTTTTCGAGGCATTTGCGGAGCAGGTTTCGGATAGAGGGTGGAACACGCTCGAAGTCAGGTTCCTTCGTTACAATCGCCGACAGAGTTTCGGCAGAGTCCGAGCCGTGGAAAGGTCGCGAGCCCGTCACCATTTCATACAACACCACGCCAAAGGCCCAGATGTCTGCACGCTTGTCTACCTTCCTGCCTGCCAGTTGCTCGGGTGCCATGTAGGCTGCCGTCCCCACGATCATCCGTTCGTCGGTTGCTTCGACGTTGGGCAAAGGCGAGTCGACAACTTCGAGCGCCTTCGCCAGACCGAAGTCGAGTACCTTCACGATGCCTTCGCCGTTGATCTTGATATTGGCGGGTTTGAGGTCGCGGTGAATGACGCCCTTTTCGTGCGCGGCGTCGAGAGCTTCAGTAATCTGCCGTGCCAGTCTCAGCGACTCTTCGAGCGGAATCGCGCCCCGGCGCAGTCGATCGTCGAGAGTTTCACCGTCAATGAATTCAAGAACCAGAAAACGTATGCCCTGATCTTCTTCGAAGCCATGGATGATCGCAATGTTGGGATGGTTCAGCGACGCGAGCAGCCTTGCTTCGCGCTCAAACCGCGCCAGCGGATCCTTGAGCGGGCCGAGCCTTTCGGCGAAGGTCTTGATCGCCACGTCACGGTCCAGCTTCGTGTCTCTTGCCTTCCAGACCGCGCCCATGCCTCCGGCTCCGACCAACGCACAGACGCGATAGTGACTCAACTGGCGGCCCACCATCGATCGCTTCTCATCGGCGAGTGCTTCAGCCGCCAGTGCGAGAGCGGGAACCTCGATGAATGTTTGTGCTTGCTCATGCGCCGAGAGGAGCGCATCTATCCTGTTACGCAACTCTTCGTCGCCGGCACACGCCTCGTTGAGAAAGTCGTCTCGCTGACTGCTCTCCAGCTCCAGCGCCTCACCCAACAATGCGTCGATTTGCCGCCAGCGCTCGGGCTTCATTCAGCGTCTCCCAGTGGAATCCGGAAACGAACAGAAGAAGAAACCCTCGCGCGCAGATCGCAATAGGCTGGTGATTTCGCGTGGCGAGGGAAATGCATTCCTCTCGAAACTTGAAAAGTTTGTTGTCGGCCCGGCTAGCCTATCACACCCGTCCGGACAGTTGCGAAACGATCGGACAGTGCACGGCTTGACATATCTACTATCGACAGCTGAACGACGCGCAAGGTGGCGAGGCGATACGGCTCGGAAAGATTTCGCAACCTTAACCAGATCTTCAGGGTCTACCGCCAGAAGTCCGGCGAATTGTTTCCTCTTTGGCTCTATCCATTCCTCGCCACGCCGATCGTTTCCGTAGATCAAATACATCAGCCATTTTTCAACGGGTCTCTGGGGACCGATCTACCCACGGCAGTTTTTAGCCGGATTTGGTGAACCGAGAGCGAAGCAACGGGCCATCACAGCAAGCGTAACGCATGCTGAGTCAGGGCTTCGCCTCAATCTGGACTTGAATCAGCGGTGGCGTGACGTTTTTTTCGACGTTCAGGTGGGTCTTTAACAGATCGAGCGAGCCCGAAGTGATGGACTTTACGGTGTAGCCGGGAGGGAGACGATTGAACCCTATGACATACTCGCCTTCGGTTACAGACGGTGAAAACGTACCATCGGGGCGGACTGTTGTCATTGAACTGCCGAACGTGCCGTCCGGACGAGTATTACCGTACGGACCGCCGAACCTGCCTCTGTAAAACCAAAGCTCAACACCAGTCGGGAAGCCGGGGAGGACCTTTCCGCTTGAATCGACGACTGTCGCACGGCCCGTGATGGTGGTACGCACTTCAACAGGAATCTGTAATCCCGAAATGTTGTCTGTACCCACAAAAAAAGAAGTGATTGGAGAATTGAAGGTCGAGTTGGCAATTGGATTGATCCTGCCGATGTAGTTCCCTAGGGGCACCTTGGGAAACTCGAACGTGCCGTCAGCACGGACCGTTGCTTCGAGTATATTCATCCCAGGGCCACTACTCGTAATGACAACGCTTGTGCCCGCCAGGCTGCCTGCGGGAGCACCGATGATCTGCACACGTTCGCGACACTGCTACTGAACCAAGGTGAGTCGCCGGTCTACGTGAAAGAACAGTGCGGCCACCATTCGATTTCGGTCACCGTGGACGTATACGGCAAGTGGATTCCGACCGCGAACCGCACCGCCGTGAACAAGCTTCCCTCCGTCGATACCGCGATTGTCCAGGCGGCCGCCGCCGACCAAAACCGTTAACTGTACGGTTGATATTATTAACCGCCGACGAGCAAGGACTGAAGCTTTCACACTGGATACGGCAAACACTTCGATATGGATAATCTGTCACGCAGGCAAAGAATAAAAGCACGACGGGACGCCTCTCGTGAGCAAGCCAAAGCAACGCTCATCGCTATGGTTTCTGGCGATGTGGATACCTACGAAGGATATCGAAAACTGTTCGTCATCTATTGTTCGAATAGTGCGGCGCTTGAAGAGATAAAGCCCATGTTCCGCATACCGAACATTGCTCCCGATGGTGTATTTAGCGTCACACCGGCGTTCCGTGAGGAAGTTCGGACATTAGCAGCGAAGCTACTACCGCTGCTTTCAAACTGGGACGCTACCCCTGGGACCGAGGAAGTTACGCAGGGAAAGGCAAAACCTGGGAGAGATGGTGATATTGACAGGGCTCCCGTCCGGCTTTGTCGATGACCTGCCGCCAGAAGACCAGAAAGCGATTACAGAGAGCATTGGGCAACCAGTCTCCTGGAAAGCTTCGACGATAACGGCAGAGCTGAACTTGAGTTTGTTGATTCCGAGGGCGTTATTCTCTTCATCTATATTGATCCCCAATTCATACGACCTACCGGATTCTGCTCTTACCTGAAAACTGCAACCAAACTGCAACCAGACAAGAATGAAAAAGGCCCGGCTAAAATCACCGGGCCAATCTATTGATTCTAAATGGGACCGACCGGTCTCGAACCGATGACCTCCTGCGTGTGAAGCAGGCGCTCTTCCAGCTGAGCTACGATCCCGAGTTTAACTCCTGCAGTTTGTTCTGGTTCAAGACCGCTGTCAAGACATGAGCGCCTGTTGACGGAACAACACTCATTACTACTCCCGGACTTTTCGCGCGAGGTTTATACAACACAGACGGTCGCGTATTGAACGAAACTGAACAGTATCCTTCCAGGAAACTTTCGCACACGGATCAGATCCGGAGGACCAACGTGAACTGCGGGAGCTAACGGGCAACACCGGGCACCTTTCAGGCGTTAATTCTTGTTTTCTGCTCGGGACCAGCGATTACCTCGCATCGCGCGAATTGCTGGTCAATTCGGATACGAGTTGGATTTGAGAAATTCAGGTAAACGTAAAAGCTCCAATGATCGTCTACGCACCCGGAGTAACTCGACATGTTGTATGCGGCGTTGTTGATTCTTTTAACGGGATTCGTCGGCAGTGCGCAGAACCAAACGCGTCGCGCCGATGCGGTGGCAAAGCAACAGGCCGACTCTGCCGTAAATCTGCTAAGGTCGGGTCAGGCGGACGCTGCGTGGCGCCTTTTGCGACAGACGGCAGACAACAGCGCTCGCAGTTACCTGATTCATTACCTCGGCGCGATGGACGTAGATGCACCAGTCATCGTCCGCCGTTTGCAGAGGGAAGGTGACGTCTCTGTACGTCGTGCCTTGATTCTCAGCCTTGGAGGCTTTGGTCCGTCACAAATGCCTGCGGTAAGCCGGCAGCAGTTGATTCCGAAACTGCTCGATTGGTATCGGAATGATCCGGACGTGGGGATCCATTCTGCAATCGACTGGCTTCTGCGCCATGGAAGCCGGGGCGAAAAATCGCGCAACTTGGACTGGCAGCAGGCCGGAGCCTTGATGCGCATCGATCGGGAATTAGCCGGAAGGCGCGCGCAACGACGTGGATGGTACGTGACGGGGGAAGGTCAGACGTTCGCAGTTCTTCGAGGTCCCTTCCAATTCCTCATGGGTGCTCCTCCAGACGAACCCGGCAGGAAGCCAGGACCCGATTCGCCTGATGAGCCCTTGCGACGTGTCCGCATACCAAGATCATTCGCGATTGGCACGAAAGAGGTCACTGTCGCAGAGTTTCAGCGATTCCTCGATGCCAATTCCGACATCAAGGCCAGATTCGCGTATCCCAACAACCCGGAGCGTATCGCTCGCGTTCTTCAGACTTTCAGTCCCGACGCGGACGCACCCATCATCGCGGTCACCTGGTACGAGGCAGCGATGTACTGCAACTGGCTCAGTAAGCAGGAAGGTATTCCCGAATCCGAATGGGTCTATCCGGCAAACTCAACCGACATAAGAGACGGTATGGAACTCCCCAAAGATTTATCTGCACCGGACCGGCTACCGGCTTCCGACAGAGGCGGAGTGGGAGTTTGCAGCCCGCGCCGGTACAACGACATCCCGCTTCTATGGCTCCTCGGATGAATTGCTCGAAGAATACGCCTGGTACAGCAAGAATCCCCCACGAAGAGGGGGTTCTTTTGATCCGGGAGACCCGCAGCGTAACTGGCCGGTTGGACAATTGAAGCCGAACGATTTCGGTCTTTTCGACATTCACGGAAACGTATGGGAGTGGACGCAGGACCGAATGCAGGAGTTGTTCCCGCCGGTAATGGACGATTCCGAAGATACGCAGCTCACCGTCACCGATACGCAATGTCGTTCAAGGCGCGGAGGCGCCTTCGTCTATGGAGCAGCATTTCAGAGGGCGGCGAACCGGGACACGTTGGGTGCCTGCCCTGCCGTCCGACGCGACAATGTCGGCTTTCGCATCGCTAGAACGTTAACAGCCCTGAGATAGCCGTTCGCCGCTGCTCGGCAGTCGTGTGGGCGACAAGGCCGGAGGAGTTTTTTGAGGCGAGGTCAGGAAACCGGCTGGCGTGCGCCCGTCACGATGAAAGAGCGCTCTACCTTTTCAGGAGGTTTTCCCAGTTCTGTACGACTCGATATGGCGCTGCCGAACTCTGGGTGCTGACGGGAACGGCGAAAAGAAAGCGCTGTCCATCGGCAGTGACGTCCCAGTAAAGCCCTAGTGGGGACGGCGGAGCTTTGAACAGGAGCTTTGGCGCGCCAGCCTGGAATGCCGGAGTTGTGGAAAGATCAACAGACATGACGCCGGTTGCAGAAAGATAAAAGATCTCTCTACTATCACCGCTCCATCTCGCTGCGCCGGCACCGTCGATAGATATCTTCGTGCCCTCTGCTGTGCTGGTGTGGGCGGAGGAACCGGTGTTAAAGGTTTGCACGTAGATTTCGTCCTTGCTGGAGAGGTTGGAAGTGTAGGTGTAGAAGCGGCCATCCGGTGAAAATCGAGCGCCACGCTCATTAAACTCCCCGTGCACCAGAGGCTGCGGTTTGCGATCGGCTGATCCCACCGCTCCCGCATTCACTGGCAGCATCCAGATGTCAAACGGACTCCCGGCAGAATACAGGAGTCCATCGCGGGACCAACTGGATGGCCGGACGGGCAGAGCTCCCGATTTGTACAGAAGTTCGCCATTCCCGGTCAGATCATTGAAGGCTTTCCGATAAATACCCCACTCGCCACTACGGAGGGCGGCAAACGCGATCTGACTGCCGTCCGGAGACCACACAGGATTCAAATGTGGATTTGGGTCAGAAGTAAATTTCGTGCTCACACCTCGCGCAAAGTCGAAGAGCCAGATATCCGTGTTCTGGGACTGCTGGTCGGTGCGCGCAAAGGCCACGAACTTTCCATCCGGCGAAAGCGCAGGCGGAGAGACGATTTCAAGCACTGAGGGCTCTCCGACTGTCCCGACAACTTGACCTTTGCGGTCGAACCAGGTGAGCTGCGCTTCGGCGGCGAGGCCGCTCATTCGATACACCAGAACGCCAGTGGTGGAGACGGAAAGGCCAGTTGTGGGCACACGCTCGGCGATTGGAGTCGCTTCGCCCCTGGTCTCCTGCCGCTGGTTGTCCCAGGGTTGTGCCGTCAACGTGCTTCCGCGGACAAAGAGCAAATATCCATCCGCTGAGACGGCGCCAGAACCGGAGGGAGCTATATAAGCCGTTCTCGATGTGCCTGAAAGCGAAAGCACTTTCCTGGTTCCCTGCTGGTCCGGTGCGGTATCCACCTCCCCCAGGTAAATGCCGCCGCCCGGGTTGAGTGTGGCGCGTGAGTACAGGAAATGATGGCCATCCGGCAAAAGAGTTGGATACAGATGGGTGCTTTCGCCCAGACTCAATTTAGTGAGCGCAGAGGCTGTGCCGCCGGTCACGCTCGCCTGAAACAGACCACTCCCAAAAGTGCCGGACGCGAAAACGATCTTGTTGTCGTGAGTCCAGAACCCCCCGCTCAAACCTGTAGCGTTGCAGAGCGTTTGGGCCGGACTGCCGTCGTCCGCGATCTTCTGGAGCTTGCCCTGCGCATAGAACACAATGAAGCGGCTATCCGGCGACCAGAACGGAGTTCCGGCAGCGCCTTCCGTTCCAGCCAGAGACCTCGGTTCCACCGAGTCCATGGAACGGACCCAAAGGCGCGGTAACCCCCCCGTTGTTGCGATGAAAGCCAGCTTTCGGCCATCGGGCGAAACTGCAAAGTCATCGCTGAAGATGACGCTGGAAGTCTGGGCAATCTCGAACTGCGTGGTCTCAAGTGGCGCGGCCGGCTCCGGGCGGGAATAGAAAAACCCGAACAGCACGGCGGCAGCAAGCACCAGAACCGCGATAAAGGGCCACTGCCAATGTCGGCGCGCAGCAACCGGCGGAGTTTCGGTTCGGTCTTCTAATTCCAGACGCGCATCCGCGATGGCATGAAGCCGCTGCCTCGGTTCCTTCTGTAGACAGCGGCCCATTAAACGCCGAATGTTCTGAGGCGTTCGCGCAGGCAAACGATTCCAGTCCGGCTCGCCTTTCAAAACTCCAGCCAGGATTTCGCCCACGGTTTCTCCGTCGAACGCCGCGTGCCCCGTGAGCATTTCGTACAACACGCAGCCAAACGCGAAAATGTCCGAGCGCCGGTCGACCGGTCGACCTTTCGCCTGCTCGGGCGACATGTAGGCGGCAGTTCCCAGAATTATTCCGGGATCCGTTGCCGCCATGCTGACCATCGTCGGCGAATCCGAAAGACTGGCGTTCGCAGGTTCCGGTGCGTAGGCTTTTGCCAGTCCGAAGTCGAGGATTTTTACCTTGCCGTCCGCCCCAATCTTGACGTTCGCCGGCTTGAGGTCCCTGTGAACGATTCCTTTTTCGTGTGCGGCTTCCAGTCCTTCCGCAATCTCCCTCGCGATGCCGAGCGCTTCGTGCACCGGGATCGCTCCACGTTTAATCCGCACCGCCAGAGTTTCTCCGTCTACAAGCTCCATCACCAGAAACGTCCGTCCGCCGGATTGTTCGATTCCGTGGATTGCCGCAATGTTGGGATGATTCAGCGACGCCAGCACGCGGGCTTCACGCTCGAATCGCGCCACACGGTCCGCATCCTTCGCGAACGCTTCAGGAAGGAGTTTGATCGCGACACGGCGGCCCAGTTTCGAGTCGGTCGCCTGATAAACCTCGCCCATACCGCCTGTCCCCAGGTGACTGGTAATTTCGTAATGCGAGAGCTTGGTTCCGATCATGGTGGCGATTGCGGCCCGCATCTTATCAAACGGGAGGAACGCAAAGAAGAACAGGGCGTCGTAATTGCCTGCCAGAAACGACCCGGTTATATCTGGGAACCGCCAAGGATTTCGCCCGCTACTTCCGCAAGAGCCCCGACAAACTCGGGTAGGAAGATCTTCGGCAGTATCAGCTGTATCTATTCAATGAACCGAGGCTCAGCGTTGGCACCATCGTGGCCCGAATCGCGGCCCTTGGTTTTTTCTTCGTCAAGGTGTTGCGCCGTGCAAGAGAAAACTTAAGAAGCAGGAAGGATAAACGACAAACCATATCTTCAAGCGGACCTCCGCGAAACCGGGCGACCTTACGCGGCATGATCCTTAATCAGACACGAAACGTAATCAAAAAGAATGCACGCGGGCGGGGGTGGGCCGGGTATCCTTGCTCACTGATTACACTCCGCGAGTGTAGATCGTGACCTATGCATACAGATTTTTTCAGGAAGTTCTCCGCAACGGTGGTCGCGCTGATGTCGTATCCTGCAGCATCCCACCGACTCGCGGCGCGACTTCTGCGTCGGCCGGACATCAGAAAGTTTAGCCACCTGTCGAGCGCACGATGACAACGCAAAGAAATTACCCTGTCGTTCTCTACGACGAGGTCTGACACCGAAGGGGTGCTCATCATGAAACGCGCGCTGATCCTGTTCGCCTGTTGTGCCGCCTTCGCGGCGAACCTCCGGGCGCAGACCCGTGGCGCCGCCTCCCTGGCGCCCGCGTCTTCGGCCAGGCCTCTCGATATTTATGTACTCGATCCCGAGGGCGGTAAGGCGACGCTCTTCGTCGCGCCGTCGGGAGAGACGCTGCTGATAGATACCGGCAATGCCGGCACGCGCGATCTCGAGCGGATAACAGGCGCTTTGAGCACGCTGGGGATCACGAAACTCGATTACCTGCTGACGACGCACTACCACGGCGATCACATGGGATCGCTGCTCGAACTTGCGAAGCGCGTGCCGATCGCGCATTTCATCGATCATGGACCGACTGTAGAGCCCGGCAACAATGCGACGGTCTTTCAGAGTGCGTACGCCGAGTTGAAAAGCAAGGTGGAGTACACAGTGCCGAAACCCGGTGATCGCATCCCGATCGCCGGCCTCGACTGGCGCATCGTCACATCGGCTGGCGCGGTGTTAAAGACTCCGCTGGCCGGAGCAGGCGGAAACAATCCCGCGTGCAAGGACTATGTGGCAAAGGATCCGAACTATCACGGCGGACTGGAGAACGGCCAATCGGTCGGCAGCGTGATCACCTATGGGCAATTCCGCGCCATCGACCTGGGAGATCTGCTGTGGAACAACGAAGGTGACCTGATGTGCCCGAACAACTCGATCGGTACGGTGGACGTGTACTTCGCGTCGCACCATGGGCTCGACTATTCGGGTTCGGGCGCGCTGGTGCATGGCGTGCGTCCCCGGGTGGCCATCATGCAAAACGGACCGCGCAAGGGTGGAGCGCCAAGTTCGATCCAGATCATGCGGTCCTCGCCGGGGCTTGAGGACATCTGGCAGCTTCATTGGGGCAACGACGCCGGGACGGAGTACAACAGCGCCGGCATTTTCATCGCCAACGTCGAAGACAAC
>DASTBJ010000621.1:0-4290 GCA_035712125.1 Terriglobia bacterium | reverse complement strand
GTGTCCCTCCATGCTGTTCCCGCCAATGACTCCCGACTGGCGGACGCAGCGATGAGGCGTGATCATGAGAGTGTCCGAGTTCTGTTGCGCGGCAAGGTTGACGTCAATGCTGCTCAGGCAGATGGTACGACAGCCCTTCACTGGGTGGTGCGCGAAGGCCACGTCGAACTGGCGCAGCTTCTGATTCGTTCAGGCGCAAACGTCAACGTGACCACGCGGTACGGCGTGACGCCGATTGAGCTGGCCTGCGCGACCGGTAACGTCTCGATGATCGACGCGCTCCTGCGAGCGGGAGCCGATCCCAACACAGCCAATCCGGGTGGAGAGACGGCATTGATGACTGCTGCGCGCATCGGCAATCCGGACGCTGTCAAACTCCTTCTCGAACGCGGCGCGAGGGTTGACGTGAAAGAGAAGACGCGGGGCCAGACAGCGCTAATGTGGGCCGCAATTGAAAATCACCTGGATGTCGCAAGACTGCTGCTGGCACACGGCGCGAATGTCAACGCCCAGACGGACGTGATCGTCCCGGATGGGATGGAGACCAGTATCGCCAGACCGGACGGCACGCGGGCCATGTCCGCTAATATCGGTGCAGCGGGCCCGGGCGTGTACAGGGCGCGCGCGATACCAAGCCCCTCAGGCGCAATGACGCCGCTGTTGTTCGCTGCACGTGAAGGCAACCTCGACATGGCAAGAATGCTGATCGAGGCTAAGGCGGATTTGAATCTGCGTTCCGCCAACGGAACAGCGCCCCTGGTTGTCGCGATCATCAACAATCGCATCCGGCTCGCACGTTACCTTCTGGAGGCAGGCGCGGATCCGAACATCGCGGATGACTATCACAAACGGCCCCCGCTGTTCGCCGCCATCGAGATGCGCAACCTCAACTTTCCTCCGGAAACCCCGCCACCCGATCCGGATGACGGCGATCCTCTGGAACTAATCAAAGAGCTGCTGAAAAAAGGCGCGAACCCCAACTTTCAAACGAACACGACGCCCGTTCGGGGATTCATGCAGCTCACCGGAAGCTGGGTCAACTTTGACGGTCAGACTGCGCTGATGCGGGCGGCACTGGCCGGTGATGTGACTGTCATGCGGCTGCTGCTCGCGAATGGAGCGGATCCGAGGATCAAGACGTATCAGGGATCGACAGTGCTCATGGCCGTCGCGGGGGTGAACTGGGTAATCGGAGAGACCTACAGCCGGTCTGAAGAAGAATACCTCGAGGCGGCCCGGCTTTGCCTCGAGTTGGGGCTCGACGTGAACGCGGTCAACGAACAGGGCTTTCGTGCGATTCATGGTGCGGCCAACCGGGGATTTGACAGGATGATCCAGTTGCTTGCCGATAACGGCGCGATGCTCGACGTCAAGGACAGCCAGAACCGCACACCGATGACCTTTGCGGAGGGCGTGTTCCTCGCGCTGCAGCCTCCGTCCCGGAAGCCGGCAACAATCGCATTGTTAGAGAAATTGCTAGCGGCAAAGAAATAGGGGAGTGGAGCCGCTGGCTGTTTATCGGCTTGTACCCACGCAGAGCTGCGGCAGCAGCTCGCTGATCGAGCCATTCATTATCCCATCCGCAACGCCATCGAACGGGGTAGGCTGTGCATTCATGATGATCACGCGCGCGCCTGCCGCCTTTGCATAAGGAACGACATTTGCGACCGGATAAACCTGAAGGCTGGTTCCAACTGAAAGCAGCAGATCGGTTTCCAGCGTCGCTTTCAGCGCACGCTGAATCACTTCGGGAATGAGTGCCTGCCCGAATGAGATTGTGTCGCTCTTGAGCATCCCGCCGCACAGTCTGCACGGCGGATCATCCTCTCCGGAACGGACGCGCTGCAGCGTCTCCTGCATGGGCCCTTTCCACCCGCAATTCAGACAGACCACGCTGTGCAGCGTGCCATGGACTTCGATCACGCGCTCAGGGGAATTGCCCGCCTGTTGGTGGAGTCCGTCAATGTTTTGCGTAATCAGCACGTGTAGCTTTCCGCGGCGTTCCAGTTCGGCGAGCGCGCGATGACCCGCATTCGGCTTTGCAGTCCAGGCAGGTGAATGCAGCCGAGCCTGCCACGCAGCCTTTCGCACTTCGCCGTCGGCGACATAGTAGTTGATGTAAGACATCTTCTCGGCTGCGGGATTTCCTGTCCAAAGTCCCTGCGGTCCTCGGAAGTCCGGGATGCCGGAGTCGGTTGAGATTCCTGCGCCAGTCAGCACAACCACATGTTTGGCAGCATCCACCCAGCGCTGAATGGTTTGGACGTCGGTTGCTGCCATCCGGCGATCTTACAGTACTTTCCGTTTTGATAGCGCCGGCCGGTTTCAATTGACTGGCAGAATCGCGGGTCTATACTCGGAGTCGTTGCGGTTGCCAGGGCAATGGGTGCCCTCGCAAAGATGCAACGCAGGCAAGGCCTAGTTCCGATCTCGATCTCGAGACGGAAGCGGGGGACCCAAAACAGCGCGCGAACAGCGTGCTGCGGGGCGAATCCACGGGACGCAGAAACGTTCGGTGGTAGGGCGGCTTCCCAGCCCGAGCCCGTCAGCTAACCTCGTCGGCCGGAGCGGAAGCAAACATGAATCCTCTCAGGTTCGTCTTTTCAATTCACAATCCGGAGACTTTCGTTCACCTGCTGGTGATTGCTCACTGAAATCGGAGCGTCTCTTGAGAACTCCGTGCACGAACGCAGCTGGAGGGCTGCATTTATGCTTATCACCGTGCTCTTTTGGACACTCGGGATTGTCGCAGCTTTGATCGTGATTCCGTGGCTTGCCGGAGTCCGCTACATTCCGCACAACAAGGTTGGTATTGTCGAAAAGTTCTGGTCGCACAAGGGCTCCCTCACCGAAGGCAGAATCGTAGCGGTGGAGGGAGAAGCTGGATTCCAGGCGGAACTTCTACGTGGTGGGCTGCATGCTGGATTCTTTCCGTGGCAATACCGGATCCATAAGGAACCTCTGGTTCTCGTTGCAGAAAGCAAGATCGGTTACATCTATGCGCGCGATGGAAGCCCGCTGCCGCCAATTCAAACTCTTGCACGCATTGTGGAGTGCAATCACTTCCAGGACGCCCGAGCGTTTCTAACCGCTGGTGGGCAGCGCGGACGCCAGCGCGCCATCCTGCGCGAGGGCGTATTCGCCATCAACTCCACACTCTTCGTTGTCATCACAGAGGATCGTGTGTTCGCGGGGCCAATCCGAGAGAAGGGAGGGAAGTACAGCGATTGGCAGCAGGAGTTGATGGCGATCCGTGGATTCACGCCCGTCGTTGTGGGCTACGGCGGCACACCGGCTGCAACGGTGGAACAGCCCGTGGTCGGCGGCGCAGACGTTACGCTCGCCCCAACGGACACGATTGGTGTTGTGACCATTCACGACGGCGCGCCACTCGAGTCGGGCGAGATCATCGCGCCCGAAGTCCGCTCGGACCATCGTGACCACAACTACTTTCAGGACCCGGAGAATTTTCTATCGCTTGGAGGACGTCGGGGCAAACAGCTTCAGGTGTTGACCGATGGAACGTTTTTCATCAATCGCTGGTTCGCTACGGTTGAAGTGCGCCCGAAGACACTCATCCCAATCGGTTACGTGGGCGTTGTCGTGTCTTACCACGGAAGCAAAGGCGAGGATGTGACGGGTGAAGGTTTTCGTTATGGCGAGCAGGTGGAGCCTGGCCGGCGCGGCGTCTGGAAGCAGGCATTGCCTCCGGGTAAGTATCCGGTGAACCCCTATGCGGTAAAGGTGGAACTCGTGCCGACAGTCAACTTCGTCTTGCGTTGGATCACCGGACAGGCGGAAGCCCATCAATACGACAAGGACCTCGTCAGCATTGCGCTGATTACGGCAGACGGGTACGAGCCTGTACTGCCGTTATCGCTGGTTCTGCACATCGATTACGAGAAGGCTCCAAGCGTAGTGCAGCGATTTGGCGATGTACGAAGGCTCATTACGCAGACGCTGGATCCGATCCTGACTTCGTATTTCCGTGACGTTGCTCAGTCTTCACACATGCTCGACCTGCTGACGCGGCGTGAGGATATTCAGCGCCGGGCGACAGAAGAGCTGGGAAAGCGTTTCAAGGATTTCGATATCAATTGCATTGCAGTGCTGATCGGGCGTCCCGAATCGCGGATGGACTCCGACAATGTTGATCCTATAGAGCGTCTGTTCGACCAGTTGCGTATGCGCCGGCTGGCCGAAGAGCAAATTTCAACTTTCAAGAAGCAGGAGGAAGCCGCCCAACACCTGAAAGATCTGAACAACGCAAAGGCAGCGGCTGAAAAGCAG
>DASTBJ010000620.1:0-7319 GCA_035712125.1 Terriglobia bacterium | reverse complement strand
CTAAAGGCTGCAAAGAGAAACACGGCGCCAGCCACCATCAACAACTGAATCAGCAAATGGAGGGACATGAGGACTTCCGTCCTGCTCTCCAGGAGAGCACCGAGTGCCGGGACGGCCCTGAACTCAGGTTTCTCGAGAAATCGCCGGAAGGAGATCCGGTTAATGCTGGAGAAAGCAATCTCCAGAATGGACGTACCAAGCAGAGCGAGAACAAAAAGGAGCGCGATTGCCAGTTCCGTTGCACTCAGCACTGGAATTTCCTCCTCAACCGTCGTTCGATTGCCCGCATTTCACCGTTGTCCGTTTCGTGATCGTAACCGGCAAGATGCAGGAGGCCATGAAGAGCCAATCGTCGAATATTATCGTCAAACGACAGAGTTTGTGACTTCCGGGCCTGAGCCCACGCAGTCTCTGTCGAAATGACGATATCCCCAAGGTAGCCATCCTGACCTGAAAACGACAAGACGTCTGTGGGTTTGTCGATATGGCGGTAGCGAAGATTGTAGTCGTGCATCGCCTTGTCTGTGACGAATACCACGGTGAAAACAGCGTCAGTCCGCCTCATTTCTTTCGTAAGGCCAGCCAGAAAGAGGCGGACACCGCGCGAATCGATGCGATGTTTCCGCTGTCGGTTCAACAGATAATAGCTCTTACCCGTTTTCACCGCTATCCGCCGAGTCAAAGGCGAGCGATTGCTGGTGCAGGTTCTGACCGGAGTAGGTTTCGTACGCCCTTACAATCCTTTGCACCAGGGGATGTCGCACGACGTCACGTTCGTTGAAGTGCACGAAACCAATCCCTTCGACACGCGCCAGCACGCGTTCCGCTTCAATCAGTCCGGACATTCTTCCGTTCGGCAAGTCGATCTGCGTCACGTCTCCTGTCACGACGGCCTTGCTGTTATATCCAATGCGCGTGACGAACATCTTCATCTGTTCAGGTGTTGTGTTCTGGGCTTCGTCCAGTATCACAAAAGAATCGTTGAGCGTACGACCACGCATGAAAGCGATCGGAGCGATCTCGATGACGCCCCGCTCGAGGTGACGGTCGACACGTTCGACATCGAGCATGTCGTAAAGGGCGTCATACAGCGGCTTAAGATACGGGTCGATCTTTTCCTGGAGTGTTCCTGGCAAGAAACCAAGTCTCTCGCCGGCTTCAACTGCCGGCCGCGTCAGAACGATACGATTGACGCGTTTGTCGACGAGGGCACGGACTGCCATGCTTACCGCCAGGTAGGTCTTGCCGGTCCCGGCCGGACCGATCCCGAAGACCATATCATTCTTTTCAATTGAGTCGAGATAGAGCTTCTGGTTCAGTGTCTTTGGAGTAAGAGCTCGCTTCCCGACCACGAGACTTCGGGATGCGGTCATGACGCCCCGCAGACTCTGATTCTGATCCTCCGAGATAATCCGGATGATCGACTTGAGATCGCCGTTGGAAAAGCGGACGCCTTCGGAGCGTAACTGCAGATAATCCGAGATCAGACGATCCACAAGAGCGACCTTTTCATCGGGGCCATCGATCGTGAGGGTTTCGTCCTGAAGGTGAACCTGAACGCTGAGGAGAGACTCCAGATACTTGACGTTGCTGTCGTGGGTACCGAAAAATTCTGCGATGCCTTCGCCTACCCGGATGCTCTTTTTCATTAACCTCCCGAAACTGCCGCGATTATACCAGCGTTGACGGGCTGAATCATCGGCTGTTATCATTGCCCGTTTCGTTTCAAGAGTTAAGGAGACCCGATGGCCAATCATCCGTCAGCTATAAAGCGCTACCGTCAGAGTCAAAAGCGCCAGCTGATCAATTCGAAGAATGGAAGCAAGCTCAAGACGCAGTTGAAAAAGCTGAAAACCGCAATCGCGGCCAAAAAGAGCGGAAATGCCCGGGAACTGCTGCCGGCGACGTTCAGTCTGATCGATAAGTCGGTTCAGAAGGGTGTGATCAAGAAGAATACGGCCGCCCGCTATAAGTCGCGCCTCACGAAGTCCGTCAACACGATCCCGACTGCCTAGCTCAACAACTTCCAGAGCAGCATGTCGAAATAGACTTCGACATTCGGAGCGGAGGACTTGAAGGCACGATCCGCGTTGAGAAGTTCGCGGAAACCGTTTACCAGCTGAGCCCACGTATACTTTCGGCTGCTCGCGGCCAGGACTGCTCCCTTGAAAGGAGGCAGCCCTGCCGCGACGGCAACTTCATTGGCGCTCCTTTTCCCCGCCAGTCCTTTACCGATGAACAGCTGCCGCCAAACCCGCACAACCTTGGCAAGTATCAGGAGCGGCTCGACGCCGTCCTCGAGCATCGCAGCGACAACACTTACTGCCTTCTGATAATTTCGCTCCAGAAGGGCATCGTCGAGCTCCCAGGGGCCAAAACGGTCCACGTGCAAAATGGAGACCTCAACATCCCGAAGCTCCGCCGGGCGCGAGCCTCCCAGGTAGGCCTCAAGCTTCAACATCTCATTGTGAAGCGGGTAAAGCTCCGTTCCGGCGCTCTCCACCACAAGCCGCGCAACCTCGGCGGAGATTCCATAACGGTCTACGAGCCAACGCGCTACGTCAGCCGGTTTTAGAGGGTCAATCACGACTCCTGGAAGCGCCTTCATCCACCCTTCTGGCGCCTTTCCACCGGAACTGACAAGAACGACCTTCAGCGAGGAATTGGGAATGTCCTGTAGCGCCACAAGCTCCTCGCCTCGACGTTTGGAAACTTTCTCCGCGTTTCCAACCATGAGAACGCGGTTCTGCGAGAATAAGGACGGCGTCCGGGCTTCATCCATAAGCCTTCCGGTTTCGATGTCATCGAACTCCTTCGCGGGCAACTTTTCAAAGACCCACTCCGGGCCGAGAATCTCGGCCCAGACTGCGCGCGATTCGTCCACCAGAAAGTCGTCTTCACATACAAAGACGACGACGTTGGGATTTGTCTTTGGACGGAGCTGGCGAAACTCGCTGAACTTCACGGCTGACGATGTACCAGAAACGCGACTACGGAAGAGGCGAAACGCGAAGCAAGCCGATCGACGGCCGCGGGATCCTCGGGAACAAAATCGCCCGGGTTACGCGACAGCTGAAACGTCTCTCGAAATGTCATGGAGGGGTTTTCGAAAAGCACCTTGCCCGTAGCGGTTTCCGTGATGGATACCTTCATACTCAGGCCAAGAGCATACTGAGCCGCGCGACCACTTGGATCGAATACCGTCGGGGAGGTGTTGTAGTCGAGTACTTCTCCGCGAAGCACAAGATCACCCGTACTGGCCGACGTAACCGTGTAATGCGTTGTCCGTCCCAGTTCTTTACGGACCGACTCCGTCATCCGCTGCTCGATGCGATACGTCAGCGTACTGTTGGTGAAGGTCGGCACGGCGATTGTCTGACCTCGGCCGGTATCACCCTTTCGTGCAGCCACACGATAGCCGCAGCCGGCGAACGCGCTGGCAAGGAGGATTGAGACGATGAGTTCACGAAACCTCATGGGCTGTTAGGATAGCCCATCGTGGACGAGATCTACCATCACGCTCTCAAGCTGTTACGAAGAAAGGATTACACGACGCGACAGTTGCTCAACAAGCTGTCGGCCAGGTTCGGGGATGTCCCCGAACGCCTGGCCGAACAGCTCGTGGCCAAGGGGTACCTCGATGACCGGCGCTATGCCGACAACTTTGCCGAGAGGCACTCGGACCACCACCGTAATTGGGTACGTCAGGCGCTGCAGGAGGCCGGCGTTGATGACGAAACGGTGGATATTGTGATCAGCAATCGTTCCTGGCCTTCGCTTCCCGATGTGCTCAAGGCTAAGATTGTGGTTCGGCGTTTGCAGCCCCCGCTTGAGAGACGCGATGTGGCCCGTTTGTTTCGCCTTCTAAGCCGGTTGGGATATCCCGAGGAAGATATTCGAGAGGTATTGGAACAGCTTCATGAACAGTAATGAAATCCGTCGTCTGTTTCTTCGCTACTTCGAGGACCGTGGTCACACGGTTGTGAAAAGTTCCTCGCTGATTCCGGCTGAGGATCCCACGTTGCTGTTCGTCAACGCCGGCATGAATCAGTTCAAAGACGTGTTTCTTGGCCGCGAGACGCGTCCCTACAAGCGCGCCGCGACCTGCCAGAAAGTCGTCCGAGCCGGTGGAAAGCACAACGATCTTGACAACGTCGGCCATACCCGACGGCACCAGACGTTTTTCGAGATGCTTGGGAACTTCTCGTTTGGAGACTACTTTAAGGAAGACGCCATCACTTTCGCCTGGGCACTTCTGACGAAGGAATTCAAGCTCACACCGGAACGACTGTGGGTTACGGTCTTCCGCGACGATGACGAGGCCGAAAACCTCTGGGCGACCAGGACTGGCATTTCGCGACAACGTATTGTCCGCCTCGACGAGAAAGACAATTTCTGGCAGATGGGGGACACTGGACCGTGTGGACCGTGTTCAGAAATTCATTACGACTTCGGTCCAGACGCGAGCGAGTCCGGACACGCCGATTGTGCTTTCCCCTGTGAGTGCGGCAGGTACGTTGAAATCTGGAACCTTGTCTTCATGCAGTTCGACAGGGATTCGCACGGTCGACTCAACCCCCTGCCTAAACCATCGATCGACACCGGGATGGGGCTGGAGCGGGTCGCGTGCGTGCTGCAGGGAAAGCTCAGTAATTTCGAAACGGACCTGCTGCGGCCCATCATCGATCGTGCCGCAGAAATCCTTAACGTTCACTATGGTAAGTCGAACGATGCCGACACATCGTTGAAGATCATCGCGGATCACGTCCGAGCAACCACGTTCCTCATTTCCGATGGCGTTCTGCCGTCCAACGAGGGCCGAGGCTACGTGCTGAGGAAGATCATGCGCCGGGGCATCCGTCAGGGAACTCTGCTTGGACACAGAGGATCCTTCCTTTACGAACTGTCGAGCTTCGTCACGGACCACATGAAAGAGGCATACCCCGAATTAGTCGCCACGCGGAACTACGTCATGCGCGTGATAAAGGCCGAAGAGGAACGTTTCGCCACGATGGTCGGCGCAGGCATCGATCGCTTGGAGGCGGTCATCGCGCAACTGCAGAAGTCGGGCAGCAGCACGATTCCGGGCGCGGAGATTTTCAAGCTTTACGACACTTTCGGATTCCCGCTAGATTTCACAAAGGAAATCGCCGACGAAAAGTCCATGGCGCTCGACATGCCAGGATTCGAGGCGGAACTGGAGAAGCAACGCGAGCGCGCACGTCAAAGCTGGAAAGGCGACGACACCCGAGTCAGCCCGGAATTTCAGAAGTTCGCCGAAAGCGGCGGGACGCAATTCCTTGGATACCAGGCCGTGGAGTCCTCAAGCCGCGTTATCGGAATTATGAAAGGCGGTGCTCCGGTTGCCTCACTCGGCGAAGTGAACGACGAAGCCGAAGTCATTCTCGACCAAACGCCTTTCTATGCCGAATCCGGCGGCCAGGTCGGTGACGTCGGAACGATTACATCATCGTCCGCTGTGGCCCGCGTGACGGATACCCATTCCCCGGTTCGCGGTGTGGTTGTTCATAAGGTTCGTCTGGAGCATGGGCAACTCGCTATCGGCGACCAGGTCGAAGCGCGCGTCGACGAAGAGCGCCGCAGGCGGATTGCAGCCAATCATACAGGCACACACATCCTCCATGCGGTCCTGCGGGGCGTTCTGGGAACGCATGTCAAGCAGGCTGGTTCCCTTGTGGCTCCTGATCGACTCCGGTTCGATTATTCCCATTTCGCGCCCTTGACCGCGACGGAAATTCAGGAGATCGAGCAACGGATCAACTCCGTGGTCTTCAAGAACCTTCCGGTCCAGACGGAGGTCATGGAGTTGAACGAGGCGATTAAAAACGGCGCAATCGCGTTTTTTGGGGAGCGGTATACGCAGCAGGTGCGGGTGGTTTCGATTCCTGACGTCAGTAAGGAACTTTGCGGAGGTACCCATACAAAAATGACGGGCGACGTCGGGCTCTTCAAGATTGTCAGCGACTCTGGTATTGCAGCCGGAATCCGCCGTATCGAGGCCCTGACCGGGTTCGGCACGTATTCGCGTCTGGAGGAGGATGAGACCCTGATCGGAAATCTGTCCCAAATCCTCAAGTCGCCGAGGCAGGAACTCACGCGCTCCCTGACCCGGCTCCTCGAACAGCAGCGCGAACTCGAGCAGGAATTGGACAAGCTCAAGCGCAAGACAGCGCATTCACAAATTGACGATATTGTGGCAAGCCAGACTCCGGTTCAGGGAGTTTCCGTGGTTTCCCGGCGAATTGAGGGTGTGGATACCCCTGTTCTCCGAGAATTAGCGGAGCGGGCCATCGCAAAAATGGCTTCCGGTCTGGTTGTCCTTGCTCTAGCATCGGACGGCAAGGTGACCCTGGTGACGGCCGTTTCCCCGGATCTGCAAAAGAAACTGCATGCCGGCAACATCATCAAGAAAGTGGCCGGGATCGTGGGGGGCAGTGGTGGGGGGCGGGCCGACTTTGCCCAGGCGGGCGGGAAAGACGTCGAAAGCGTAGACCGGGCACTGGCTGCCGTGTACAATATCGTGGCTGAGTTGTTGAACTAAGCCACCTTAGCTAGTGGTGGAAATGCCAATAACTCTGAGAATGATTCTCGTCAGCGCGGCGCTTGTCTGGAGTTTGCCGTTAACTGTCCGGGCTCAGGATCGGGCAGTTACACCAATTTCCGACGCAGCGCAGGGGCTCCAGGTTTCAGCGGTACGGGGAAAACTTGTGGTCACAAATGCAGCGCACAATCCGCCCTTGGCAAAGCCCCAACCGGTCGCGGCGCGTCAACTCTCCGACAGTGCGATACCGGAACATCTCCAGGGTCTGGTTGACTCCATCTCAAAAACCCACGGGATCGACCCCCGGCTTGTCGCCGCCGTGATGAAAGTGGAATCGAATTATGACCGCTGGGCCCGGTCCTCAAAGGGAGCCCTCGGCCTGATGCAGCTCATACCAGCAACCGGTAAGAGGTTCGGCGTCCAGGATTTCTTTGACCCCGCACAGAATATCGAAGGGGGTGTCCGCTATCTCAAGTTCCTGCAAGACAAATTCGGCGCCCATAATCTCGATCTACAGCTCGCGGCGTACAATGCGGGAGAGAACCTGGTGGAACGTCTTGGTCGCGTGCCGCAGATTCGGGAAACCGTCGACTACGTCCGGAAGATCAAAACGATTTACAAAACAGAGAATGGGCCAAAGGCCGTGCAGGCATCCGGCGACACGCAGACCGCTGCTGCACCTGTGCCTCCGCCCCCGAAGCCCATCGTGTATAGCAGCGTGGATGAGCGGGGCGTCATTCGTTTCTCCAATATGGGA
>DASTBJ010000619.1:0-2235 GCA_035712125.1 Terriglobia bacterium | reverse complement strand
GGGCTCCAGCAAATTCTCAGTAAGGTCGCGAAATTCCATCCTTGTCTGCGGTGCCAGCACGATCGTGAGGGTTTTCCCACCCACGGACACCTTCAGCGTCGGAAGGCGATCGTGGTATCCGGATTCGCGGACCACTCCTGTCAGGGTCTCCTTGCGAGTCGAGTCGTAAGCGTTCCATTCGTGGTCTGCATCATAAACAAGGTTGGAATCCGAGTCTTTCGATCCTGTCCATGGGGTGATTCCACCTTCAAGAAGCGAGGCGATACTTCCTTCCATGCAGGCGTATTCCATGAGTTCAACATTCGGCGTGAGCACGAAGACTCGTTCGTTGCTGATGGACCGGGTGTAGGTCTTCGGGTCGTCGAGCACCCATTTGAATTCGATGTGCCCCATGTCGGGGCGCTTGAAAGTCATCGTGAGTCTTGCCTGGCTGCTCATCGGATGTCCGATGGTGCCGAGTTTGGCCCATCCGTTGAAGTTCACAGACTCGATCACGAGTGTGTCTCCCTCCCAACGACCGCGGGAATCGCCGAACCAGGAGGGCGGCAGACCCGGCCGATGAGGCAGGCCCTCGGTATTGACGGCCTGGAACATCGTGCTCTGCTCAAAAAGGAACGTGATGTATTCGTTGTTCTGAACGATCTGCATTGGATGAGGCGTGAAGGAACGTATCCACCCGAACGGCATACAACTGCCGGCGTAATCCCCGTTCTTCGTGGGGTTGTAGTTGTCCCACTGCGCCTGTCCCCATGGCGTAAAAGGCAGCGGATTGGGTTCGCCCACATTGCTGGTGCCGTTGCCGTTCTTTACGGTTCGGGTCATGTCCTGGACGCCGGGACGAGCCCAAACGCCGCTGAAGTCAGGCTTGCCGTTCGGTAGGCGAGGAGCAGGGGCTCCCATGTCCACCCGGGCTTTCGCTGACTGTGCTTCGGCGGCGGCACACAGGATGAGAACAAGACCGACGGAACACAACGCTTTGTTTATCATGGGACTCCTTTCGAGTCTGCTCAACATGCAGCGCTCTCCGCAGCAATCTGTCGTGGTATTACGCGGTGAGTATAGGCAGCGCGTGAGATTGCGGCAAACTATTTACAGCCGATCCTCAACTTCCGCTAAAGATCGACAACAATCACTTCACGGGGGCAGTTCCATCGAAGCGGGAACGTGTCGCGCACGCCGCGGCTCACCAGCAACGTGGTTCCGTTTTCATGAAAGCGCAATCCGTTCCAGCGATACAGAAAAGCCCCGGGATACAGCCTGCCGTTGTGCTCAAAGAATACGAACTGGCCTCCGTGGATGTGCCCGCTCAGGACGAGGTCAAAGCGGTGATGCGAGGCGACGGGACGCGGATGATGAGAACAGAGGATGTGACACTCGGCGCGAAGGCGTTGGCTTTCGGGGGAACCGTACACTGCAGCCCCCGGAGCCCATAACAGTGGTTCGTCTTCGAGCCAGTGCCCCCCGCCTTCCCGCACGGCTTCGCGGACACGGGTAAGTCCGACCCACCGGTCGTGGTTTCCACCGATCGCGGCGACGGGCGCAACGGCGACCATGGAGCTTACGATTTCACGCAGGGCGGGTAGTCCCGTTCGCCAATCCACAAGATCTCCGCCGAGAAGAATGACGTCCGGATGTTCGTGCAACACGATGTCGAGCAACCCTTCAACAATGTGCCCCGGACCATCTCTGTGCAGATGCAAATCGCTGGCAAAGAGAATCCGTCGGCCCAGCTTCATAGGTGTGAGTCTCTCTCGACGGACAAGAAGCGGCCGGTGCGCTCCAATCTCGAGCGATTCCCGGAAGCTGCGCCAGGCACTCATTCCGGCAATCTAAGCCTCAGGATTACCATAGCCATCACCCACACAACGCCGCCTGCGAGCATCAACGGAACAATTTCGCCACGGCAGCGTGACGCATCAACCAGAAAACGCCAGAGTCGGTTCGCATGTGCGCGAAGTTGATCCCACGACGGTCGCGACGGCTGGGTCCACTCGCGGAGGAATGCGGTGACATAAGTCGGGCGGCGGCAGGCCCAGTCGTCCTTCCAGTCGAGAAGATCGTCGACAAGCTGCACGAGAGCGACAAGCGCAAGCAGCGCCTCGAACATTACGGGCTCCAAAGACCGATGAGATATCGACTGCAACCATCCCAGAGACAACGAGAGCACGCGGTTACGGTATTCAATCACCGCCTCCGGCTGCGCAAATCCTCCGGACGTGAAAACCGGCCGTCCAC
>DASTBJ010000618.1:0-5348 GCA_035712125.1 Terriglobia bacterium | reverse complement strand
CCGAGCAGGCCCGCTGAAGGATCGCAGCTCCTGCTGCGTTGTTTGCGCCGCCTTGTTGCTGGCCGGCACCTTCCTGCCCACGAGCGCCCGCCTGACCGAACGCGACGACGGCCGACAGAAGTGTAGCGACGCACCACAACGTCGTCTTTCCAGAAGCGAGTTTCATTATGAGAACCCCCGAAAGTATGAGTCGGGACGAGAGGATTTGAACCTCCGACCACACGCACCCCAAGCGTGTGCGCTACCAGGCTGCGCTACGTCCCGAAAGCAAGGCAGAGACCAAAGACTTTAGGTTTTCCGGCGAAGCAAAGTCAAGATGTCACGGAGATCGTCGCGGATGCGGGCCAGAACTTTATCGCGATCGGGCCCCTCGACCGGACGTCCCTTCGCGAGCTGCCTGCGCGCGCCGGCAATGGTAAAACCGCGATCATAGAGAAGACTCCGGATCTTCAACACCATCTCCACATCCTTGCGACGGTAAACACGATGGCCGGTTTTTCCTTTCTGGGGAGCCAGCGAGGGGAACTCCGTTTCCCAATACCGCAACACGAAAGGTTCGACGCCCGCAAGTTCGCACACCTCGCCTATCTTGAAAAAAAGCTTGTTTGGAATCTGAGGCCGTATTGCGCGCGTCACTCGTTCCGGGCACCTCCGCGCCGCAGTCGCTGCCTGATTATAATCGGCGTGCCAGTGAATGGGAACTTCTGGCGAATCCGGTTCTCCACAAATCTCTCGAATGAAAAGTGGAGTTTCGAAACCTTATTGGAAAACATCACGAATGTTGGAGGATTTGTTTTCACCTGCGCGATGTACCGGATTTTCACGTCGGCGGGCAATCCGCCCCGTCCATAGGTTCCTTCGGCGAAGAGGTCATTCAACGCACTTGTGGGGACACGCTGGAAGCGGGCCATGTAGACCTCTTTGATTGTCGCAAAGAGTTTTTGAACGCGCTGGCCGGTCTTGGCGGAGATGAAAACGATCGGAGCAAAAGACAGAAACTTCAGTTTCTCGCGGATGTCTTCTTCAAAGTCCGCGGTGACGGTGTGACTTTTCTGCACCACGTCCCACTTATTTACAACAATAATGACGGACCGGTTGGCTTCGTGGGCATAACCGCCGATGTGCGCGTCAACTGCAGTGACGCCCTGGCCGCCATCAATGATCAGGAGCGCCACATCGCTTTCCTCCATATGGCGCCTTGCCATGACGACACTGAGTTTTTCTGCCTTCAGTTCGGTTTTGCCTTTCCGACGGATCCCTGCGGTGTCGATGAAGCGAAATCTCGTGCCATCCTGATCAACCACGCTGTCGACAGCGTCTCGAGTCGTTCCGGCGATCGGCGACACCATTGACCGTTCTTCCCCGACTAACCGATTGAGCAATGTGGATTTCCCCACATTCGGCCGGCCGATAATCGCAACGCGGATTTCCTGTTCTTCCGTTTCCGGGGCTTCCGGTTCGGGGGGCAAGCTCTCGCAAACCTGGTCCAGCAGTTCGATAATGCCTCGCCCGTGTTCGGAAGAAACCGGGAAAAGGTGTTCGAACCCGAGGCGGAAAAATTCCGCGGTATCAGCGTTCTGTTTGCCGGAATCCATCTTATTGACGACGAGAAAGACCGGTTTGCCGGTCCGCCGCAGCAGGCGCGCAAGTTCCTGATCCGGTGCGGCTAAGGCAGTGCGTCCGTCGACAACAAGAAAGATCAGTGACGCATTGTCAATGGCTACCTGCGCCTGTTCCACGATCTTGCGCGGAATCTCCGCTTCATCCCCGGGGACGATACCCCCTGTATCCACAATATCGAAGGCTCGCCCTTCCCACTGAGTCACCCCATAGATTCGATCCCGGGTAATTCCAGGCTCGTCTGTAACGATCGAGCGACGTCTGCCGATAAGACGGTTAAAGAGCGTCGACTTGCCCACGTTGGGGCGGCCGACGATGGCGATGAGATGGTGTGCTGTGGGGGGCATCCGGTTGAATTTCGCTCTCCTTTTGCAAGATAGCACATCCAATTTAGGCAAGGGTTTCACGAGATTTCGTTGTGGCAAGGAGATTGCTTGTCTCTTCGTAACGAGGCGCAAGGGCGCAACGGATGAGGCCCTTTAGGGGACCTGAGTTGTCTCCGGTTGGCTCATAATGAGTCAACACATAACTGGCAACTTGAAAACTGGAGGCCGGGATCACACCGAAGCTAATCACGGCGGCGGATGGTTCCCGGCCTCTTGTTTTTAATAGGAAAAAATATGAGCGAACAGACCGAGGCCGCGAACATTCTCAGCACACTGGCGCAATTCAACAATCCACGTGATTACCAGGAGCTTCATTGGGAAGGTTCCTTTGAGGACTATCTCAAGCTCGTCCGCGAAAGCCCGCGAGTCACACGCAATGCGTTCCAGCGGATCTACGAAATGATCCTCTCGTATGGAACCGAGGAATATACCGAACACAAAAAGAAGATCGTTCGGTACAAGTTCTTCCGCGATGAGCATCACGGCGGTCGCGACGCCGTCTACGGCATCGACCAGAGTCTGAACCACCTGGTCGATACCTTCAAGGCGGCCGCGCGCAACTATGGCCCCGAGCGGCGCGTCATTTTGCTTCACGGCCCGGTCGGCAGCGCCAAGAGCACCATCGTCAGGCTCCTCAAGAAAGGCCTCGAGGAATACTCACGCACACCCGACGGCGCGATGTACACGTTCGGGTGGACGAACGTCACACGCGAGATCGAAAAAGAAATGTATCAGGTTACGAACGACGAGCTTGTGTGTCCGATGCGCGAAGATCCGCTTCATCTGGTTCCCAACGAGCAGCGAGCGGAATTTCTCGCAAAGCTCATGGAGGGCGGCTCAAATCCCAATTACGCCATCCAGATCGAAGGCGATCTCTGCCCGTCGTGCCGCCAGATGTACCGCGACCTCATACGGCGCTACAAGGGCGACTGGATGAAGGTCATGGAACATGTTCGCGTCCACCGGTTCCTGTTGTCGGAAAAGGATCGTGTCGGTATCGGCACGTTCCAGCCCAAGGATGAAAAGAACCAGGACTCGACGGAGCTGACCGGCGACATCAACTATCGAAAGATCGCCATCTATGGCTCCGACTCCGATGCACGCGCGTTCAACTTTGACGGCGAGTTCAACGTCGCCAACCGCGGGATCATCGAATTCATCGAAGTTTTGAAACTCGAGGTCGCGTTTCTGTACGATCTGCTCGGCGCGAGCCAGGAACACAAGATCAAGCCGAAAAAGTTCCCGCAAACCGACATTGATGAAGTGATCATCGGTCACACGAATGAGCCGGAATACCGCAAGCTCCAGAACAACGAATTCATGGAAGCTTTGCGCGACCGCACCGTAAAGATCGACATCCCGTACATCACGAAACTTGCCGACGAGATCCTTATTTACGAAAAGGACTACAACGCACGGAGGATTCGCGGCAAACACATTGCTCCACACACGATCGAGATGGCAGGCATGTGGGCTGTCCTCACACGGCTGGAGCCGCCGAAGAAAGCGCACCTTACGATTCTTCAGAAACTCAAGCTGTATGACGGAAAGACGCTTCCGGGATACACCGAAGATTCCGTCAAGGAACTGCAGCGGGATGCCGTCCGCGAAGGTATGGACGGCGTATCGCCCCGGTATATCCAGGACAAAATCTCGAACGCGCTGGTCAATGACCAGTTCGCCGGCTGCGTGAATCCGTTCATGGTTCTCAATGAACTCGAGAACGGTCTGAAGCACCATTCCCTGATTAAGTCGGAGGATCAACGCAAGAGTTTCAGAGAACTGCTCGGCGTCGTGAAGCACGAGTACGAAGACATCGTGAAGAACGAAGTGCAAAGAGCGATTTCCGCCGACGAAGACGCTATCGCCCGCCTGTGCAGCAATTACATCGACAACGTCAAGGCGTACACGCAGAAGGAGCGCGTAAAGAACAAATACACCGGTCAGGACGAGGAACCCGATGAGCGCCTGATGCGATCGATTGAAGAAAAGATCGACATCCCGGACAGCCGGAAGGACGACTTCCGCCGGGAAATCATGAACTACATCGGCGCACTCGCACTCGAGGGCCGTAAGTTCAACTACGCAACGAACGAACGGCTGTTCAAAGCACTGGAGCTGAAGCTGTTCGAGGACCGTAAGGATTCCATCAAGCTGACGAGCCTTGTCTCCAACGTCGTCGACAAGGAAACACAAGAGAAGATCGACATCGTCAAGGGCCGATTGATCAAGAACTACGCGTATTGCGACGTGTGTGCCACTGACGTTTTGAGTTACGTGGCCAGCATCTTTGCCCGTGGCGACGCGAAGGAGTAAGGCGCGCAATAGATTGAAGCCGGCCCCACAGAAGGCCTGAACAGGGTGAATTCTTATGGTGCTTAATATCGAACAGGATCATCTTCGGTTTCGCGAGATCGTGCGGGGGCGCATCAAAACCGACCTCAAGAAGTACATCTCCAATAGCGAAATGATCGGTAAGAAGGGCAAGGATTTCGTCAGCATTCCAATCCCTCAGATTGAATTGCCCTCTTTCCGCTTCGGCGAGCGCCAGGATGGTATCGGTCAGGGTGAAGGAGAAATGGACGGGCCCGGTTCCGCAGGAAATACGCCGGGCGCCCACATCCTCGAAGTCGATCTCACCATGGAAGAGCTCGCTCAGATTCTGGGTGAAGAACTCGAACTGCCGCGCATCCAGCCGAAGGGCACGGATCGCGTGAGCACCGAACGCGACAAGTACTCCCAGGTATCGCGCACCGGGCCGGAATCGCTGCGCCACTTCAAGCGAACGTACCACCAGGCACTGCGACGTCAGATTGCATCCGGCACCTACAACGCGAACAACCCATCCATCGTCCCTGTCCACGATGACAAGCGCTTCCTCTCGTGGAAGACCAAGCCGCGGCCGGAAAGCAGTGCACTCATCCTTTACATGATGGATGTGTCCGGTTCCATGGGCGACGAGCAGAAGGAAATCGTACGAACCACGTCCTTCTGGATCGACACATGGATCCGCGCCAACTACAAAGGGGTTCAAACGCGGTACATCATTCACGACGCCGTCGCGCAGGAAGTCGATAGCGAAACGTTTTTCCATACGCGCGAGAGCGGTGGAACCGTCATCTCGTCAGCCTATGAACTCTGCGGCCGGATCATCGAGGAGGAATACCCGGAGGATCAGTGGAACGTTTATGTCTTCCACTTCTCGGACGGCGATAACTGGGGCGACTCGGACAACCAGAAATGCGTCGACCTGGTGAAGGCGCTGCTCGAGCGCTCAAACGCTTTTGGCTACGGCGAGATCCGCGAGCATTCGTACGGCACGCCGACCACGCTGATGAGTGC
>DASTBJ010000617.1:0-6073 GCA_035712125.1 Terriglobia bacterium | reverse complement strand
TCCATTAACGATCGCGTTGATGCTGTGGGCTGCGCCGGCATTCGCTCAAGTCGACTTCACCGGATACTGGACCGCGAACACAAACTACGAGGACGGGCCCGAACGTGTGCAGGGTCCTTCGCTCGTCGAATTTGTCGGTCTTCCGATTAACGATCAGGCACGGCAGTGGGGACTCGCGTACCGCTCGTCGCGGCTCTCGCTCGAGGAACATCAGTGCCAGGTGCATGTCGTGTCCTACATCCATCGTGGACCGTTTCAAACCCGAATTTGGGAGGAACGTGATCCTGTAACGCACCAGCTGATCGCCATTCATCAGGCGATCACGAATTACGGACAACATCGAGTCATCTGGATGGATGGCAGGCCGCACCCTTCGGCGAACGCGCCGCACACATGGATGGGTTTCTCGACCGGCGTCTGGGAAGGGAACATGCTCACGATTACGACCACGCACGTCAAGCAGGGGTGGCACCGGCGCTCAAACATTCCTTCGAGTGATGAGCAGACAACCATTGAACACTGGATAAAAAACGGAACCACCTGGACGCACATCAGCATCACAGAAGATCCTATTTTCCTCGCCGAGCCTCTGATCAAGAGCGAGGACATCACCTACAATCCGAATCCGAACGCATTCCAACCCTTCTATCATTGCGAATACGTCGAAGAGGGAGAACAGGTGCGAGGGGCGGTTCCGTCTTATCTGCCCGGGGAGAATCCGTGGGTCGCCGAGTACGCTGCCACGCACAGGTTGCCTCAGGAAGCCACGCTTGGCGGTGCCGAGACAACTTATCCCGAGTACAGGATGCGGCTGAGGACACTGCCCGTCGCGGTGTTCAAACCGCCGGAACAATGAACTCTCTCCTCGCTTAGTCTGCTAAGCGATCCTCTCCTTGACAACTTAGGAGGCCCGCAGTACTCTCCTAATTAAAATAGGAGAAAGTCGATGGCCGAACACGCCGAACTATTACCCGGGACGCTGGATCTGCTGATTCTGAAAGCGGTCTCGTTATCGTCACAGCATGGCTATGGTGTCTTGCTGCGTATCGAGCAGATTACCGGCGGAGCGTTGACGATCGAACAGGGGGCCCTGTATCCGGCTCTCGCGCGATTGGAGCACCAGGGCTTGCTCGATTCGGAGTGGGGACTCTCTGACAACAATCGCAAAGCCAAGTTCTACAGCTTAACCGGCCCGGGACGGCGGCGGCTGAAGGAGGAAACCCAGCGTTGGAACCGCATCGCGCTCGCCATGACTACGGCGCTTAAGACCCAGGAGATTTGAGCCATGTTGTGGGCAAAGCTCTGCTCACTGATACGTTCGACCTTCAAACGAACCGAAATCGAACAGGGCATGGCCGATGAACTGCGGTTCCATCTCGAAGCCAGAACTGATGACCTCATCGCTCATGGCGTGGATCGTACCGACGCGCGTCGACAGGCGCAGATGGAATTCGGCTCGATTGAGAAATACAAAGAAGAAACGCGGCAAGCTCGTGGACTACGCCTGCTGGATGAACTTCGTGGTGACCTGCACTATGCCTCTCGCCAGCTCTGGCAAAACAAGGCGTTCACTTTTGTTGCCGTTCTGATGCTCGCGATCGGAATCGGCGCCAATACCTGGGCATTTAATCAATTTAGCGATGTCATGTTGAGATCGCTTCCAGTCCAGAATCCCGCAGAGCTTCGACAGATCTGGTATTCCACCGGGAACGACGGTTTCCGGACGAGTGGCAATGGGTATCAACGGCCCGACACGACTCATGCGACATCCATTTCGTATTCGGCTTACACATATGTGCGCGACAGGTCGACGTCGCTCAAAGACCTCTTTTGTTTTGGCGGCCCGCAAACCGTCAATGTCGGTACTACCCGAGGGGCGGAAAGCGCTACGGCCCTTCTCGTTTCCGGGAACTATTTTCGAAGTCTTGGGATTCATGCCGCGTTCGGTAGGCTGCTCGCGCCGGATGACGACCAGCCCGGCCCAGCCGGTCCAGCCAGCGAGGTGGCTGTCCTGAGTTACGGCTTCTGGCAACGCATCTATGGCAGCGATCCGGCGGTAGTGGGAAAAACACTGGTCATTAATGGCAAAAGAGTGGTGATCGTCGGAATAAGCCCCAGAAAATTTCCCGGAATGAACCCGGAATGGCATCCCGACCTATTTTTGCCCATGGCGATGCAGCCCGTGATTACAGGCGGACGCGATATTTTGAAGGATCCCGGTAACTGGAACTTCCTGGTCTTCGGCCGGCTGCGATCCGGAGAGAACGAAGAACGCGCGCGCTTGGAAACAGAGAGATTGCTTCAACAGGCTATCGTTGCAGGTTCCCCTGCCCGGCCTTACGACCCGCCAAAGGTCACGCTCGCTCCTGCAGGCCGGGGTTTTCGCAGTCGCGACGCAGCATCACCTGTAATGTTGTCCCTCAGTGTTGTTGGAGTAGTACTGCTGATCGCGTGCGCCAACATCGCGGGTATGCTGCTTGCGCGTAGCGCTGCCCGTCGCCGCGAAATCGGAACACGTCTCGCTCTGGGGGCTCGTCGCGGACGGATTGTCCGTCAGTTGATGACCGAGAGCGTGCTGCTGTCCGGAATCGGTGGCATTACGGGAATCGCTCTGGCTTTTGCGATGAGCGCTACGCTACCTGAACCGGACGCGCTTGTTCTCGGCTTTTCGGCTGTCCTGACATTCCTTACGGGTATCTTTTTTGGCCTTGCTCCAGCGCTGCATGCCACGCGTCTTGGGCTCGTGACAATGTTGAAAGCACCGGCGTCGCCCTCGGCCAGCCGGTACGCCGGTTTACGAAGTGGGAAAGCGCTTGTGACCGTACAGGTCGCACTTTCATTGTTACTGCTTGTCGGAGCCGGGTTGTTTTTGCGCACGTTGTTCAACCTGAGGGGACAGGCGTTCGGCTTCGACATCGAGAACGTGCTGGTTTTCCGGATGAATCCCTCTCTCAATGGCTACAGCGGGGAACGTCTCGCAAATTTCTATGAGGACGCGTTAAGGCAGATTCATGCCGTGCCGGGCGTAATGTCCGCCTCGCTTTCACGCTGGGGGATTTTGGGTGGGGCTGCATCCGGCGGGACTGTCTGTATACCCGAATTTTCCGCTGTATCCACCCACCCGATTGCTCCCCGGTATTTTGAAACGATGAGGATCCCGCTGCTGGTCGGACGCGATATTGACTGGCGTGATCGAGAACACATGCAGCGCGTCGCTGTCGTCAACGAAGCGTTCGTCAAAAAGTTTTTGGGAGACAGGAACCCCATCGGCGAGTCGTTTCAATTTGATTGCAGGCGGGACCAGCCAGGCTCCGGTGTCGCCACGGAAATCATTGGCATTGCCGGGAACACGAAATACTTCAGCATCCGAGATTCGGCTGGTCCAGCCGTGTACTTTCCCTACCGGCAAAGCACCGAGCGATGGATGACGTTTGCAATACGCACGAAAGAAGACCCGAAAGCCCTGGTGCCGGCTATTCGTGGCGTGCTGGCCGCGATGGATCCGAATTTGCCGATGTACGATGTCGCGACCCAAAAGGAATGGATCGACGGAAACGTCCAACTGGAGCGAGGCTTCGCGATGATGCTGGTCGCTTTGGGCGCGGTCGCGGTCCTGCTGGCCTGTTGCGGAATTTATGGGACGCTGGCATATCTGGTGAATCGAAGAACGTCGGAGATTGGTATTCGGATGGCGATTGGAGCTCAACGGCCTGACGTCGTTCGGATGATCGCGCGCGAATCGCTGGGTCCGGTCGCGATCGGTATCGGGCTCGGGTTGTTGGCCGCCTTTGGACTGACGCGGTTTATCGCGACCATGCTTTATGGAGTACGGGCCGACGATCCGAGTACGATGATTGTGGCGACAGCGTTCCTGTTGCTGACCGCGACTTTCGCATCGCTACTCCCGGCGCTTCGCGCCTCCCGCATCGATCCCATGGCCGCCTTGCGATGCGAGTGAGCAGAGGCAACGTTCGGATAATCAGGAGAAACCGAACAACCGGTTGCTCCAGGGAACCTCGACGGCGTCACGTACCTCGTTGTTGGTAACCTCAGCGGTATTTTCTCAAGAGCCTTCGGTTCGCGGCTTTAGCCTCGCCTTCCGCCTTTCCTCCGTTGAAATGCTCAGGCACGAGCAAATCTGCGATATAGTGTCGACTTTTCCGGCAAAAAACCTCGAGTGCGGACAAACCTTATGGCGATCACGAAACAGACCATGACGGATGAGCAGCGCAAGTCGGTTGCTCTGGAGTACCTGAAAGCGTTCGATAGCAAGGGAGTCACGTCAAGCGGGGCTAGCATCCTCGATCTCTTTGCGGACGATGCCCAGGTTTTCTTCCCCAAATGGGGGCTAGCCACTGGCAAAAAAGAAATCCGGCAGTTGTTTTCGGATTTTGGCGGACTAATCGAAAGTATCTTGCACGATTACGCGACCTTTAACTGGATCATGACCGGTTCGGACACTTTCGCCTGCGAGGGCACAAGCGCCGGCGTCCATCGCGACGGTGCCTGGCGGGCCGGCGTGAACCACGCGGGCCGCTGGTGCGATGTCTTCGAAGTTCGTGACTTTCTGATTCAGCGTTGCTTCATCTACCTCGATCCAGATTATGCGGGCCTCGATACTCAACGTTATCCGTGGTTGTATGCCGGCGATCGAGATCCATCCAAACCTATGGGAAGCAATTAGTCACCTGCCCCGCAGCCGGCCGCGTGATTGCGTCTGTTTGCCGACGTAAGGTAGTACCTGCCAGCTGAGCGCCGAAGGCGGGCTGATCATCCCGTCTTTCTCGTCCAAACTGTTAGCAAGCGCGATCGAATCCTTGTGGACAAATTTTCTTGACGCCCTGCTTGTCAAATGGCACCTTCCGAAACATCGGCGTATTGTGTCTGAGACATCTTTTTCAGTCCTTTAAAGCCTGGTTCCTTGGCCTGTGAACTGAATTCAGGATTTCCGATTCAGTCGGACAACTACGTGGCTGTAAGGAATTAGATAAGGAAGGCCATGCTTTCGATTTCGACGGTTAAAGCAGAAACACGCGACTGGTGTGTGCTCGTAAGGGTGTCGCTGCAAAACGGCGGTGAGTCCGTTGTCGGACCCGGAACGATGCTCGGCAGATATACGTCAACGGGTGGAGCCGTCCGCCTGGTTGAATTCCGTAATTCCAACAATATTGACCCGGGCTGTACAGCTGAGGTTCGCCAGTTGCTGTCCGCAATGACGGAGCTTGAATTCACCGGATATCGCCAGAGCGACGGGGTGGTCATTCCGTTTTCAGGCGGGGTGGTTAAGCGCCTTTCGTTTCTTCGTTCAGTCGCTGTAGCGATTTCGCGAGGGTGGGATGAAGTCCTGCGGCGGTCCACATCTCTCGTTGCTCGTCTTAGAGCGCTCTATGCCACTGCCTGGATGCGCCTCGAGATCGACAGAAGGGCAAATCACGGCGCTGAGGTTGCAGCTAAGACCTGGCAGTCGTTCAATGCAGAACTGGTTCGGTCGCGAGACGACATTCTGCTGCCGCGAATCGGGTCTATCGCCGCGCGTCTTAAAGCACTCCATGAAAACGCGTTGTTACGCCTTGCGGACGCGAAGGAAAAGAGAAAGCACCGCGCTCAGTTGGAACATCAAGCCTGGGAGTCCATCGATGCCAGGATCCAGCGCTGGTGGGTTGAAGTCCTGCCACTGTTCACATCTATCGTTGCTCGTCTTAGAGCGCGCCATGCCACCGGATGGGTGCGCCTCGAGCCCGACAGAAGCGTAAATCACGGCGCTGAGGTTGCAGCCAAGGCTTGGCGGTCGATCAATGCAGAGCTCGTTCAGTGGCGAGACGAAGTTCTGCTGCCGCGAATCGGATCCATCGCCGCCCTTCTTAAAGCTCGTCAGGAAAACGCCTGGTTACGCCTTGCGGACGCGAAGCAAAGAAGAAAGCACCGCGCTCAGGTGGAACGCCAGGCCTGGGAGTCTGTCGATGCCGAAATCATGCGGTGGTGGGATGAAGTTCTGACGCGGTCGAGCGTTGCGACGGAGATCCAAAGAAGGGTGGAATCGTACCGCACACGAAGATCGCTCCCACGGTGAATC